>CAJADV010000456.1 GCA_903938575.1 uncultured Gammaproteobacteria bacterium | reverse complement strand
CGCATCCGAGCGCGGGCCATGTTCGTCACCGAACAGGCCCAGGTCGTAGAGGAATTCACCGGATTCGCTCAAGCCAGTGACCGGACGCACCGGCGTCTTGTCATCGATATGGTCGTAAATCAGGTGCAGCGAGATATCTTCGGTGGGGGTCCACAGGCCAGACAGGCTGACGCTGCCGTAATCGCTGTCGCCCTCGCGCTTGCCGCGGGTCTCGTTGTCGAAGTAGCCACCGCCATCGGTCTTCACCGCGGTGATCTTGGTGGCCAGCGTGTCGTTCAGGATCGAAGGCAGGTTCAGGGCGGCCTTGATGTCGCGCTGGTTGTCCTCGGCCATCGTGAGGCTCACTTTGCCGCCCAGTTCGCCGGTGGGCTTGGCGCGGATGATGTGGACCAGGCCGCCGATGGTGTTGCGGCCGAAGAGGTTACCCTGCGGGCCACGCAGAACCTCGACGCGCTCGGCGTCCCAGACGTTCAGGAGCGCACCGGTGCTGGTCTGGAGATAGATGCCGTCCTGATAGACCGCCACCGCGGGGTCAAAGCTCTTTTCGACGTCGTTCAGCTGCATGCCGCGGATGGCGATCGAGGCGGTGCCGTTGCCGAGCGTGGGGTCGATGATCAGGTTGGGCGACATGCCGGCTACATCGAGGATGTCCCGTGCGAAGCGCTTGTCGAGCATCCGTGCGTCCATGACGGACACCGAGATGGGGACCGTCTGCACGTTTTCCTCGCGCTTTTGCGCGGTCACCAGGACTTCTTCGATCTGGCCGCTGATCTCGCGCTGGGCGAGAGCGGGTGCGCTGAGGCCCAGCAGGTTGAGTGCTGCCAGGCCGATGCCGGCTGCCATCCGTGTTTTCTGTGCGTTGAGCATGGGTTGAGTCTCCTCGAGGGTTGCGGCCTGCGGGCCTTTTTTCTCTTTAGCCTAGCGCACCGGTCAAAGCCGGGCCATACGGCGTCCGGATTCTTCCGATCCTGCCGTGTCAGTGTCAACCAAAACATTCAGGCTTGCCGGTTTTCCCGCTTTGTACTGCTCTCCACGGCGAACCGGTGGGATCGTTCATCCTTCAAGGGAGGTTAATTAAAAACATTCATCCTCAGCTCTGCCGCGGGTCGCGTCGGCAGGGGAGCCACGACTTTGCTGCTGCCCCGAGGCCTCCCGGTCGGGCCATAATGCCCGCCGCTCGCCGAGACCGGCGCGTCAGGCCAAAGGGGAGTTCTGCATGGATCTGCAACTGAAGGGAAAGCGCGCCCTGGTTACCGGTGCCTCCAGTGGGCTCGGGCTCGCCTGCGCGCGGTCGCTAGTGGCCGAGGGCGCGATCGTCACGCTGGTGGCACGGTCCACGGCGCGACTCGAGCGGGCGCGGGCGGAGCTGGGTGCAGGCACGCACGTCGTGGCGGCGGACCTCGCGTCGCTTGCCGATATCGAGCGTATGGTGCAGGAGGCCGAGGCGCTCATGGGCGGCATCGACATCCTGGTGGCGAATGCGGGCGGACCGCCGCCGGGTAGCTTCGAGAGCACCGATGTTGCTGCCTATCCGGCGGCCCTGCAGTTGAGCCTCCTCTCGACGGTCGCGATGTGCAAGGCGACGGTGCCGGCGATGCGCGCGCGGGGCTGGGGTCGGGTGATCGCGATCACGTCCATCGCCGTGCGCGAGCCCATCGCGCAGCTGATCCTGTCCAACACCGCGCGTGCTGGCCTCACCGGCTTCCTGAAGACCCTTGCCACAGAAGTTGCAGGCGATGGCGTCACGGTGAATTCCGTGCAGCCCGGACTGCATGCCACCGACCGGCTCCGCGAAGTGTTCGGTGACACCACCAGGCTTGCCGCGGGCCTCCCGGTCGGCAAGCTCGGTGATCCGGAGGATTTCGGGCGCATCGTGAGTTTCCTCTGCTCGCAGACGGCCGGGTTCATCACGGGGGCTGCGATTCCGGTGGACGGTGGGGCGAGCCGCGGCCTCCAGTAGGCGGCGCGAAAAACAGTCAAATCGGTTTGTTTTCCGGATTTGCATCTGGTAGTTTCTGGCCTCATTTTTCCGGCCTGACACCATATAAAGGGGCGCGCAGCATGGATCTTGGACTCAAGGGCAAGAAGGCAGTTGTCACCGGTGGCACCCGCGGCATCGGCCGTGCGATCGCCGAGGCGCTGGCCGCTGAGGGCGTGCATGTCGCGGTCTGCGCCCGCAACGCGCAGGAAATCGAAGAGACCGTGGGGTCCCTGAAGGCACGCGGAGTCAATGCCTGCGGTGCCGTAGTAGACATCAGCCACGCCGAAACCTATCAGGCGTGGATCGCAGAGGCTGCGCGCGAGCTGGGCGGACTTGATATTTTTGTGGCCAATGTGAGCGCGGGCGGGGGCATGGGGGAGGCGGCATGGCGCGCCAACTTCGAGACCGACCTGTTGGGCACCACCCGCGGCATCGACGCCGCCATGCCGGCACTAAAGGCCTCGGGCTCCGGGTCCATCGTGATCATCAGCTCCACGGCGGCCGTCGAGACCTTCATCGCACCGCAGCCCTACAACGCCATCAAGGCAGCTCTCATCACGCACGCCAAGCAATTGAGCCAGGCGTTGGCCGTCGATGGCATCCGCGTCAATTGCGTCTCGCCGGGGCCGGTGGACTTTCCGGGCGGAGCCTGGGAGTACATCAAGAACAACATGG
>CAJADV010000455.1 GCA_903938575.1 uncultured Gammaproteobacteria bacterium | reverse complement strand
TGGAGCGGCAGGTTGCGGGCGAGCGGCTTGAGGCCTGCTATCTGGGCGTGGACTGCGCGCCCGCGCCGATGTGGGAGGTGCGGCACTGGCTGGCCGAACAACTGGGCGTGTCACTCGATGACAGCCGCCCGCTCGGCGATGCACGCGGCGGCAACAAACGCTGCAGCAACCGCCGCCTGCTCGCGGCGGGCTACCGCTTCACCTACCCGGATTACCGCGCGGGATACAGCGCGTTGCTGGCGGCGCCCTAGGCGCGCGGCACCATGATTGCCTCGATCTCGATGGCGGCTCCCCGCGGCAGCGCAGACACCTGGACGGTGGAACGCGCCGGATAAGGCGGCTCGCCGAACTCCTCGGCCATCACGGCATTCACCTCGGCGAAATGCCCCAGGTCCGTCAGGAAGATAGTGAGCTTCACGATCTGGTTCAGATCCCCACCCGCCGCCTGGCAGACGGCGCGCAAGTTGGCGAATACGCGCCTCGCCTGCGTGGCGATATCACCCTCGACGATCTGCATGGTGGCCGGGTCGAAGGGGACTTGCCCGGAGAGGTAGACCACCCCGTTGGCCTTCACGGCCTGCGAGTAGGGACCGATGGCCTGAGGTGCCTCGGTGGTGCTGATGACGGCGCGGTTGCTCATGGGGGCTGGTCCTGAGTCAGAGGCTGTGCGGTTGTGGTTCGATGGTTCGGAGTATCGGGCGCTTGGGCGCTGGGTACAAATGCTGGTGTGCGCTTGGCGAAGGAGCAGTTCTGTTTGTTCTCAGCCACCGTTGGCGGATAGCATAAGGAGTGTTTGGGTTGCGCGGGCGCTGCCGGCTGTAGGCTCAGTTGTTGGGCTTGCTCCATCAGGCGTGCCTGTAGTGCGCAGTCTCCAGGGGCGTTCCCCTGGAAGATGGAGCTTCGAATTGCAGGTAAAGGATGAGCACTCCCGTTAGGCAAGCGTTGGATCAGCAGGTTTTTGGCTCGGTGGCAGCCATGGAACACAGTGGCTGCTCCGGCCTGGCGCAGGCCTTGGTAGATACAGCGTCTGGCAGCGAGCGGGTGGGGCTGGATGCCGGCATCCGGGCGTTGCTTGAGCCTTCCTCCCCGCGGGTGGTCTTCCTGTACACCCCGCCCGAGATGGCTGTTGCAAATGCACTGTTCGAGGGCCTCGATCCCGTTGGCTTTCTCGAGGAGTGGGTCTCGCAGCATCAGCTGCTGCTCGGATATTTAAAGCGCCATCGCGGGCGCTGGATTCTGCTGGAAGCAGCTTCGGCGGGCCTTAACCTGCGCGGCGCAGCATCTGCCATTGGTGCGCCACTGCCAGACCATCAAGCACGGTTGGCTGCGCCAGCACCTATGGCGCTTGAGCGGATACTGGCGGCAGCGGTTCTGCAGGGTGCGGCTGATGCCCAACGTATTGCCGCCCACCTTGCGGCGCTTGCCACGCCGGTTGAGGCAGCGCAGACCGAGCCCCCGGCGCTCGAAGACGCCATACGCGAATACCTCGATAACCAATCCGAAAGCCGCGTCCAGTCGGAGTTTCTGCAGCGTTTGGAGAGGAAAGCCCTTCGGTCGCAAGAAGAAGCCGAGCGGTTTCGGGAGCAGATATCAGGGCTTGAGTCGCGACTGGCGGAGCTAGACTCGCAACTTGAAAGCGGAAGGTTGGACGCGGAAGCACTCGCCGCCGAACGCCATGCCGAGATGGTTG
>CAJADV010000454.1 GCA_903938575.1 uncultured Gammaproteobacteria bacterium | reverse complement strand
TGGTTCCACAGCGCGCCACCGGCGATCTGCGCCACCACCATCTCGAGCTCCGGCCCGTCCATGTCCGCGAAAAGTAGTTCCGGCGATTTGCCGCCGCACTCCAGCAACAGCGGCTTGATCGTGCTCTCGCCAGTGGCGCGCAGCAGTGCGCGGCCGGTGGCCGTGGAGCCGGTGAAAGTCAGCATGTCGACCGCGGCGCTGCGCGCGAGCAACTCACCGGTCAGGCCATCGCCCGGCAGCACGTTCAGCACACCCGGCGGCAGCCCTGCCTCCAACGCCAGCTGCCCGAGCAGCAGGGCCGAGGCGGGCGAGAGCTCGGAGGGTTTGAGCACCACAGTGTTGCCCGCCGCAAGCGCGGGACCAATCTTCAAGGCCGCGTTGATTACGGGGAAGTTCCAGGGCGTGATCGCCGCCACCACGCCGCGCGGCCGGCGCAGCTGCAGTTCGAGGGCGCCGGGGCCCGTGGGCGCGGTCGCACCGTAGTGCTTGTCGATGGCTTCAGCGTAATAGCGCACGAAACCTGCGGCTACGTAGGCCTCGCCCACGGCGGCCGATATGGGCTTGCCCACGTCCACACTGTCGCGCAGCGCGAGTTCCTCGGCCTGAGCCTCGATCCCCGCGGCAAACGCGAGGAGCATGCCGCGTCGCTCCATCGGCCCGGTGCGGCCCCAGGGGCCTGCATCAAAAGCGTCCCGGGCCGTCCGCAGTGCGGCCGCTACGGCTTCATCGCCGGCGGCCTCGTACACCGGCAGTGCGCCTTCGCCCGCCGGATCCGCGCGCTGCACCAGACGCCCCGAGGACGCCTCATGGTGGCGCCCCGCCACCAACGGGCGAAGCTCCGGTGCCAGCGCGGCGGCGCGTTGATGCCAGTCAGTCGGGAGCTTGTTCATGCCGTGTGTTTCCCTTGCATGTCTGCCCGCAGGAAATCGGCCGCTCGCTCGCCGATCATGATGCAGGTAGCGTTGATATTGCCCGCGCTGATGGACGGGATCACGGAGGCATCCGCCACCCAGAGCCCCTGCATCCCACGGACTCGCAGTTGCGGGTCGACCACGGCAAGATCGTCCTGTCCCATGCGCGCGGTGCCGCAGGGGTGGTACATCAGGCCGGTGTTGGCGCGCAGGTAGTGCTCCCACTCGGCATCGGTCTGAACGTCCGGCCCCGGCGCGAGTTCGGCGTCCAGCAATCCGGCGAAGGGACCCGTGTTCACGATCTGCCGCGCAAGGCGGCTGCCCTCGGTGAGATCACGGACATCGTCGGGATGCTCCAGCAGACGATGCTCGATCAGCGGCGGCGCTGCAGGATCTGCGGAACGCAGGCGCACGCGGCCGCGTGAGCGCGTGTGGCAAAGCCCTACCCCGATGGACACCGTCGGCTCCCGGCAGGGCACGGCACCACGCTCGGTGAGACGATGGTCGGAAGGTGCGAACAGCAATTGCACATTGGGCTGCGCGAGTTCCGGCCGCGTGCGCACCAGTGCATGTACGTGGGCAATGCTGGTGGTGAGCGGGCCACGGCGACGGAACAGGAAATCCATGCCGTAACCGAGCGAGACCAGCGGGTTCAGGGCACTGGTGAGCGTGCTGCAACGCAACGAGATACCGAAGCGCGCAACTGCGTGCTCCTGCAGGTTGGCACCCACGCCGGGCAACGCATGACGCACGTCGATACCGTGCGTTGCCAGTTCCTCGGGCAGGCCGATGCCCGAACGGATGAGCAGCAAAGGCGTCGCGAGGGCGCCCGCGCAGAGCACGATCCGGGGCGCACGGAATTCCCGGCGCACGCCGCCCACGACACACTCGACACCGACTGCACGATCCCCCTCGAGAATGAGGCGCTCCGCGAGGCAATGGTGCAGGACGCTCAGATTGCTCCGGCCGCGCGCCGGGCGAATGTAAGCCTGCGCTGTGCTGTGCCGAAGCCCGGCACGCTGCGATGCCTGGACGGGGCCCACGCCCTCCGCGAGTTCGCCGTTGGTGTCAGGGTTGAACGGTATGCCCGCCTCGACCGCAGACGCGATGAGAGCCTCGTTGGCAGGATGACGCACACGCACAAAGGACACCGACTGCGGGCCGCCAGCGCCGCGGAAAGCATCCCGGCCTCCCTCGAAATCCTCCATGCGCCGGAACACGGGCAGCACCGAGGCATAGTCCCATCCCGTCGCGCCTTCCCGGGCCCAACGGTCGTAATCGGCCCGGTGACCGCGCACGAACATCATGCCGTTGATGGAACTGCCACCGCCCAGCACCTTGCCCGCAGGCCAGATGTGAACCTGTCCGCCAAGGGTGGGGTCGGGTTCCGCGTGGTAGAGCCAATTCATGTCGGGGCGCGTGAAGGCGGGCATCTGCCCGGCCGGCACACGTGTGTAAGGGTGGTTATCCGGGCGTCCTGCATCGAGCAGCAGGACACGACAGGCGGGATCTTCGGACAGGCGTCCGGCCACTGCGCAGCCGGAAGACCCGCCGCCAACCACGATGCAATCCCACATCTCCGAGGCTTCACCCACTGTTGTCAGACGCCACCTTATCCAGCCGCAGCGCCCCCGTGGCGCGCGTGAGCGACCACTCTATCGAGCGCCTGTTCGAGCGCCTATGCGATGCGATCTATTTGTTTTGCAACTACCTGCGGTGTCACAGCGTGGACGCGGCGCACCGTCACCGTGGCCGGTCACCGAGGATGGTGGCCCGGTGCATCACGCGACGGTGCGGCACGTAATCGGCCGTGGCGTAGTGCTGCGTCAGGCGGTTGTCCCAGAACGCGAGATCGAAAGGCTTCCAGCGCCAGCGCACGGTGAACTCCGGCTTCGCCACGTGGGCAGCCAGGAATTGCAGCAGGGCCGCGCTCTCGGACTTGGAGAGTTCGCAGATCCGCGTGGTAAACGAGGCGTTCACGAAGATGCCCGCCCTCCCCGTCACCGGGTGCGTGCGGACCACCGGGTGCACGACGGGCGGGTTCTTGCGACGCGCCTCGCTCAGCTGCTCGCGCGCTTCCGCGGTGCTCCCGTAGTCCTCGTCGGTAAAGGCCGCGCCGATGTCATGGATCGCGGTCAGGCCACGCAGCAGGCCCTGCATCGGCGCCGACAACGCCTCGAAGGCGGCGATGCAACTGAGCCACAGTGTGTCACCCCCGTGCGGCGGCAACACCCGCGCCGACAGCAGCGCGCCCATCGGCGGGGTCTCGATGAACGTGACGTCCGTGTGCCAGGTGTCCGAGTCGGGCGGATTGCGGTCGCCGGTATCGAGCACGATGATCTCCGGAACCTCCGGCACCGCCGGGTACACGGGGTGGATGTGGAGACGGCCGAACTGTGCCGCGAGGTCGCGGTGCTGCAGCGGCGTTAGCGGCTGATTCTCAAAAAACAGCACGTGATGGGTGTGTAGTGCGTCCAGCAGCGCCTGCCGCTGCGCGGCGGAGATGCCGGCGCAGAGGTCGATGCCGCTCACCGTGGCGCCGATGGCGGGAGACAGGGCTTCAAGTTCCACAGACACCTCCATCACCGGCAGCGCCCGCGCGGCACCCGTCCTCCGGTCGTCCGGACGGAGTCTACTGCGTGGCGGCCGGAAGCGGCAGCAAGCCCCAGCCGCCGAAGACCGCGCGGAGCTCCTCGCCCGACAGGCCTTCGGTGATGAACACAAGAGTGGATGTAGCGGGCACTCGGGCGGCCAGCGGCAACTCCACGGGCGCGTGCAACTGGTGGTGCACCGCGTGGATGGCAACTGCCTGCGGGTGATCCCTCAAGCGCAACACGCCCTTCACGCGCAGGATGCGCTCGCCCTGCAGCGTGAGCAGCGCGAGCAGGCAGGCATGCAGGCGTTCCCAGTCGGCGTCGGGGCTCAACTCGAGCGCAATGGTCTGTAGCGCGGAGCCGTGCCGCGGCAACGCCTGCGCGGGCGGCACCCGCAGCCAGCCGAGGGCATCCGGCCCCGCAGCCGACCCGGCCAGCCCCAAGCCGAAGAGCCGCGCAGCCCGCGCCGGCAGACTGCGCCGGTCGAGCACGGGAGCGCGAGGATTCAACGCCCGCGCGAGCCGCCGTGTGTGCCTTGCCTCGCGCGGCTCCACCAGATCCGTCTTGGTGAGAACCACACGATCCGCGAGCGCGAGTTGCCGCGCAAACTCCGGGTAGCGCAGGGCCTGGAGACCTGCATGCCCGGCATCAACGGTGACCACCACGCCATCGAGGCGGCAGCGCATGGCAAGGGTGGGGTCGCCAAGCAGGCTCATCAGCACTGGCCCGGGATCCGCGCGGCCCGAGAGCTCGATCAGTACACGCCGGAATGGCGGACGGCCTGCGGCGATGCGCAGGGACTCAAGCCGCGCGAAAGCCTCCGGCAAGTCCGTGCGCAGCGCGCAGCACAGGCAGCCGTTGTCGAGCAACGCGAGCGATTCCTCGCGCACATCGATCAGCAGGTGATCGACACCGACAGCACCGAGTTCGTTCACGATGACGGCCGCGTCACGGCACTCGGGCCGCCCGAGCAGCGTATTCAGCAGGCTGGTCTTGCCGCTGCCGAGAAAGCCCGCGAGCAGCGTGACCGGTATGCGTGCGGCCGCGCTCAGAAGGGCGCCTCGCCAGCGAGGAATCGCGGCGCTCCAGGCACCGGCCCCGGGCGCCCCAGGAGGGCGTGGACGTCGTAGCCGTCTTTCCACACCCCGCGGTGATGCCGCGGATCCGCGGCGGCGGCGATATCCGCCACCGGATCACCGTCGACCAGCAGCAGGTCCGCGGCGTAGCCCTCACATAACCTGCCGCGATCGGCGAGTCCCAGCAGCTCCGCCGCCGCCGCGGTGGCAGCGTGCAGGGCCCGTGCGGGAGACATGCCGAGCGCCGTCATCTCGAGCAGTTCCTGAGCATTGCCGCCGTGGAGATTGAACGGTGTCCCGGCATCGGTACCCATCGCGATGCGACCGCCCGCGGCGAGGAACCGGCGAAAGGACTCGCGCTGCATATCGCGGAAACGCAGGGATTTCTCGAGGAGATGGGCAGGCATGCGCCCCTCGGCGTTGTCCAGCGTGCGCGCGATGGCCGAGAGCGTTGGCACCAGAAAGGTGCCGCGCGCCACCATCAAGGCGGCCAGCTCGTCGGTGATCTGGAAGCCGTGCTCGATGGAATCCACGCCCGCCTCGACCGCGTTCAGGATGCCGGGCGCGCCCTGCGCGTGAGCCGCGGAGCGGCGCCCGAGCCTGCGCGCTTCCTCCACAGCCGCCGTGAGTTCCTCGCGCGTGAGGTGGGCCGCGAGCGGGTCGAGGCCGGGCGTGGCCACTCCGCCGGTGGCGATCAGCTTCACCACGTCCGCGCCCCTTTTGATGTTCTGCCGCACGGCGCTGACGGCCGCAGCAGCGCCGTCGATCTCGATGCTGAGCAGGTAAGCGTGCCCACCGGTCATGGTGATGGATTTCCCGGCGCAGACCAGCGTGGGCCCGAGTTCACGTCCCTCGCGGAAGGCGTCCCGCACAGGCATCTCGGTGAACTCGAAACCACCGAGGTCGCGCAGGCTGGTGACGCCGCCACGCAGGCTCTGCCGGGCCGCCTGCAGCACCTGCAGGCTCGCCCGCTCGCGCGGCGTGGAGAGGATGGTGGCGAAGAAACCCGGATCGCTGCTGCTGCAGAGGTGGACGTGGCAGTCGATCAGACCGGGCATCAGGGTCGCGCCGGTGGTGTCGATGCGCGTGCAGGCCACACCCTCGAAAGCCGCAAGCGGCGCCACGCGCAGAATGCGTCCATGCTCGGCCAGCAAGCCAAGGCCCGCGTGGGGACCTGATTCGCCGTCGAACAACAACCCGCCGCCGAAAAGTGTCGCCATGTACGTGCTCTCCCCGCTTGCATCGCCAGCATAGGGGAGCGCGGCGGCGGCCGCCCTATGCGATCCGGAAAATCGCTTATTCGCCCCCGGCGCGCGTGCAAGGGGCCGTTTGACAGGCGCGCGGCACGGACGACATCATGCTTGGCCGTCGCGCAACCGCGGCGCCGCCCACAGGCAGACCGCCACTCAGCCGATGAACGCCGAGCAAGAGCACACCACGTCGCCGCAGCCGCTCTGCGTAGAACCGCGCTCGGTCTATTCCTACTACCACCTTGCGCCGCCACCTGAAGGCACCGAACCTCGGCAGAGCCTGCGTTTCGAGCCCAGCTTCGAGGGCGCCGAGGGCTTCCGCGAGCTGATCGAGCTGCGCCCGGGTTTTCAAGTCCTGCTCGGTGACCTGCACTACGGCAGCAAGGTCGAGTTCAATCTGCGCGAGAATGCCAGCCTCAAGTTCCACTACCGGCTTTCGGGCGTGAGCGATATCCGCGTCAGCGAAGACGGACTGATCCATATCGACGACCATACGGGTGGTGTGCTCCTGCACCCCGACGGCATCGTGAAGCAGGAGTCCTACCATGCAGGGCAGCACGAGCGCTCGGTCACACTGATCTGCTCGGCCGCATTCCTTGCCGAACGGCTGGCCCATCTGGGCGCACATCTGCCGGCGGCCATCGCGGCCTATATTGCCGGCGAACCGGCCAGGCACTACAGCCAGCACGTGCCCCTGCGGGCCGGGATGGCCAGCGCGGCGGCAGCGCTCTTCGGGCTGCCGGCCGCAAGCCCGATCCGGCCGCTGATGGTCGAGGCGCGGGCACTCGAACTGCTGGCGCTCAGCCTCGAATCCCTTGGTGGCGACGGCCTTGAGGTGGAACGCGCGGATCGGGGCCTCGGCAGCCGCGACCTGCAGTGCCTGCAACAGGCACGCCGCATCCTCGAGCAGGAATACCTGTCGCCGCCGACCATCACCGCGCTGGCGCGTGCCGTGGGTATCAACGAAGCCAAACTGATGCACGCCTTCAAGCAGCTCTTCGGGCAGACGATCTTCGATTTCACCCAGTCGCTCCGGATGGACAAGGCCAAAGGCCTGCTCGAGACCACCGACCTCAGCATCACCGAGATCGCTTTTGAGGTGGGCTACGAGTATTCCAGCAATTTCACCACGGCGTTCAAGCGTCACTTCGGCATCACGCCGAGCACCGCGCGCGATGCCCTGCGCCACGGCGGCTGAGGCGGAATCGCAAAGCAGTTTTTTCCTTTTCAATAAGCCCCGCCATCCGGCCGCTGCTAGCCTGCGGATCGCGATGCGGGATCCGCAGCAACCTGCATCAACGAGGAGTTCCGAACCGTGACAGACAATATCCGGGCAATCGTGGCACGCGAGGTCGAGGGCCGCACACGCGGCAGCGTCGAGGAGATCGACGCGCTCTCGCTGCCCGCCGGCGACGTGGTGGTGGACATCGCCTGCTCCACCCTGAATTACAAGGACGGCCTCGCCATCACCGGCAAGGGCAAGATCTGCCGCAGCCTGCCCATGGTCTGCGGCATCGACCTCGCGGGCACCGTGCGCGAGAGCCGCAGCCCGGACTGGCAGATCGGTGATCGCGTGCTGGTGAATGGCTTCGGGCTATCGGAGCGTTACTGGGGCGGCCTCGCGCAACGTGCGAGCCTGCAGGCGGGTTGGCTGGTGCGCACGCCGGCGGCCTTCAGCGCCGAGCAGGCCATGGCCCTCGGTACCGCCGGCTACACCGCCATGCTCTGCGTGCAGGCCATCACCGACCACGGCGTCAGTCCCGAGGCCGGCCCCGTGCTGGTAACGGGCGCAGCCGGTGGCGTGGGCTCCGTCGCCGTGATGCTGCTCTCGGCATTGGGTTACCGCGTGACCGCCGCTACGGGACGGGTTGAGGAAACCGGGGAATTTCTGCGCGGCCTGGGCGCTTCGGAGTTGATCGGGCGCGAACAACTCGCCCGTGATGCCAAGCCACTCGAAGCCGAGACCTGGGCTGCAGTGGTCGATACCGTGGGCGACAAGGTGCTGGCTACGGCCATCGCCCAGACGCGCTATGAGGGCATCGTGGCTGCCTGTGGCCTGGCCGGAGGCGTCGGCCTGCCACTCACCGTCATGCCCTTCATCCTGCGCGGCGTGACGCTGCGGGGCATTGATTCCGTGATGGCCTCGCTGCCGCGGCGCCAGCAAGCGTGGGACCGGCTCGCCGAACTCGTCGATCCCGCCATGCTGGCGCGCATTTACCGCGTAGAGCCATTGGCGAAGGCCCCTGAACTCGCTGCGGAACTGTTGGCCGGACGAGTGCAGGGCCGCATCGTCATCGACGTGAACGCCTGAGGAGGCAGCGGTGCCGGAACCCATGCCAATGCGACAGGCTCCCGTCGGGCTGGTGAGCGGCAACCGCCTGCTTGACCACGCCCGGCTGGGCGCCAATGCACGACGCGCTGCCACCGCGCTGCATCGCGCCGGCATCTGGCAGGGCGATTCCGTGGCGCTGCTGATGCGCAATGATTTTCCCTGGTTTGAAGCCACCCAGGCGGCCAGCATGCTGGGCGCCTCCACGGTGCCCCTCAACTGGCATCTCACACCGGATGAACTCGCCTACATCCTCGACGACTGCGACGCCCGCGCGGTAATTGCGCACGCTGATCTCCTCACGGAAGCCGTACTCGCCGTGTGCTCGGGCCGCGAGGTGATCGCGGTGGAGACACCACCCGAGGTTGCTGCGGCGTATCGCATACCGCCGGAGCGCTGCCGCGCGCCGGGTGCGGTGCCGGAGTGGTCTGGCTGGATCGCAGCGCACGAGGAGTGGAGCGTGGCGCCGCCCGTGATGGCGCAACCCCTGTTCTACACCTCCGGCACCACGGGACGCCCCAAGGGCGTGCGACGCAAATCGGTAGCCCCCGAGGTTGCCATGACGGCGGTGCGTCGCGGCGCGCTCGCCTTCGGTCTTGAGGGCGAGGATCTGCGCGCGGTGATGACCGGCCCGCTCTACCACTCCGCTCCCAACTCCTACGCAATGCGCGTCGTGGCACTGGGCGGCACGCTGGTGCTGCAGCCGCGCTTCGATGCCGCCGAGCTGCTCGCCCTGATCGAGCGCTGGGGCATCACGCACCTGCATATGGTGCCGACGATGTTCGTGCGGCTACTCGCGCTGCCCCCGGCACTGCGCGCGCAGTACGACATCTCCAGCCTGCGCTTCGTCTGCCACGGCTCGGCACCCTGTCCGCCCGACATCAAGCGGCAGATGATCGCGTGGTGGGGGCCGGTGATCCACGAGTACTACGCGATGACCGAGACGGGGATCATCAGCGTCTCCGACAGTGCCGGCTGGACCGCGCATCCGGGCAGCGTGGGGCACGCGGCACCGGGGGTGAAAATCCGCATCATCGCGGAAGACGCCAGCAGCTGCGCCGAAGGCGTGGCAGGCGAGATACAGGTGAGCTCGGAGACCACCCCGTACTTTGCCTACCACCACGCCGAGGAAAAAACCGCCGCGGCCCGCGAGGGCGATTTCGTGCGCACCGGCGACATCGGCTACCTGGACGTTGACGGCTACCTTTACATCAGCGACCGCAAATCGGACATGGTCATCTCGGGCGGCGTGAACATCTACCCTGCCGAGGTGGAACACGAACTCGTGAATCTCGAGGGCGTGCGCGACTGCGCCGTCTTCGGCATCCCGGACGCCGAGTACGGCGAACGCCTGGTGGCGGTGGTGGAATCCGAATCTGATCTGAGCACCGAGTCACTGGTAAGTGCGCTGCGCCACCACGTGGCGGGCTACAAGGTGCCGCGTGAATTCCGCTTCGTGCGGCGGCTCCCGCGGGAAGACTCCGGCAAGATCAAGAAACGCCTGCTGCGCGCCGACTGGCTCGCCGCCCACATCGCGTGACGCGAAAGACCATGCCCGGCATAGCGATCATTGGCGCGGCTGCAACACCCGTAGGACGCCTCGCACCGCGCGCTGGCGCCATGGCCGAGGGCTTCGATCACGAAGTGCTCGGCGCCGTGGCGCTGCAAGCCATGAGCGAGGCCGGCATCACGCCGCGTGACATCGACAGCGCGGTCTTCACCGCGCCGCCACCGACCACCCGCCAGCTCGGCTTCGGTAGTTTCATGGCGGCGCAACTGGGCCTGCGCCTGCGCGGCCAGCTCGCGGAAGTGCAGGAAATGGGCATCACCGGCGGCCTCGCCTTCGACCAGGCGGCGGCGGACGTGATGCTGGGGCGCGCGGATTTCGCGCTGGCCTTGGGGGTTGCCATCCAGAGTGGCGCCGACAGCGGCATGGCCATGGACCACTCGGTACGCGTGGTCGGTGACGTCGACTTCCAGTCGCCGTTCGGTCTCACGCCCATCGCCTGGTACGCCTTCGACGCCGCGCGCTACATGCATGAGACGGGCGCCACGCGTGCCGATATCGCGCATGTCGCGTTGAAGAGCCGCGGCTTCGCCAGACACAACCCGCTCGCCCAGTTCCGCGAGCCACTCGGCCTCGACGAAGTCCTGCGACAACCCATGGTGGTCGAACCGCTGGGTCGACTCGAGGTGCCCGCGCGTGCCGACGGCGCGATCTGCCTGGTGCTGTGCTCACCGGAACGGGCGCGCGCACTCGGTGTGCCGGCCGTCGAGGTCACGGGGCGCGGATTTGCCAGCGATGGCCACCACCAGATGGGCGATCACCACCACGACATCACGGCGTTCCCCGCTGCACATGGTGCGGCAGCAGCAGCACTCACCGAGGCACGCTGCTCGATAAAAGACATTGATATCGCCGAACTCTACGCACCCTGCACCATCACCGAGGTGCTGGTGAGCGAGGCGCTCGGCATGTTTCCGCGCGGGCATGGCGCCGCAGCCGCGCGCGAGGGGCGCACCGGCCCCGGTGGCGACCGGCCGCTGAACACCTCGGGCGGCTGCCTCGCCCGCGGCCATCCGCCCTCACTCACCGCGCTGTACGGTTTGCTGGAGCTGCGCGAGCAATTGCTCGGCAGGGCGGGAGCGCGCCAGTTGCAGGGCGCACGTCGCGGCCTGCACATCTGCGAACTGGGTAATTACAACGCGGCTCTGGCGCACGTGCTGGAGCGACTCGCATGAGCCTGCCACAGGTAGTGCTCCCGGGCCGGCGCGGCATACCGCCACGCGTGAACACCTTCACCGCGCGGTTCTGGAGCGCACTCGAAGACGGCGCATTGCTGGGCACCCGCTGCAACGCCTGCGCGCATCTCACATTCCCGCCGCGCCGCATCTGCATTGCCTGCGGAGCGCAGGATCCGGAGTGGATCGAGCTTTCAGGCGCAGGCACGTTGTATTCGGCCACGGTGATCCACGCCGGACCCTCTCTCTACTGGGCGGGCGGGCCTTACACCGTCGGGATCATCGATCTCGCCGAGGGGCCGCGCCTGGTGACGCGCGTGCTGGGCGCATTGCCCCCGCCGATCGGCAGCCCGATGCAGATGGTCGTGACGCACCACGACGACGGCTGTCTATTCGCGGCCACGCTGGCCGCAGCCGCAGACAATTGAGGAGAGGACATTCCATGGAGATCGCGGTACTCGGTGGAGGCCACGGCTGCTACGCCGCCGCGGCAGAACTCTCGGAGGCGGGGCATCGCGTACGGCTCTGGCGCCGCGACCAGGAAGCCTTCGCGCCCGTGCTCGCCGCACGCGCCATCAGCGTGAAGGATTTCGCGGGCGAGCGTGACGTGCCGATCGCCCTGCCGACCTGCTCGCTGCAGGAGGCCGTGGAAGGCGCCGCACTCATCGTGATCCCGCTTCCCGCCACAACCCACGAATCGCTCGCCGCGGCCCTGGCGCCCCTGCTGGCCGACGGGCAGGTTGTATTCCTGCCGCCGGGAACTTTTGGCGGCTTCCTGATGGCCAGTGCGATGCACGCAGCGGGCAACCGCGCCGATGTCTCCTTCGCCGAGACCGGCACCCTGCCCTACCTCGCCCGCAAGCACGGGCCGCGTCACGTGGTGATCAGTGGTTTCGGCAAGCGGCTGCCCACCGGCGTGTTCCCGCTGCGTAACGCCGCGCACGCACTCGGGGTCATCCGTGCGGCCTACCCCGCGGTGGAAGACTGCGGCGACCTGCTATCCGGTGCGCTGATGAATGCGGGCCCCATCATCCACCCGCCGCTCATCGTGATGAACGCGGGCCCCCTGGAGCACTTCCCCTCGTGGGACATACACAACGAGGGCACCCAGCCGGCGATCCGTCGCGTCACGGACGCACTTGATGCCGAGCGCATCGCGGTGCGCGAGGCACTGGGCTACGGAGCGCCGCACTTTCCGCTGAAAGACCATTACGCCAAAGAGGGCGAGGAGTGGATGTATGGTCGCGGCGCCCACGACAAGCTCACCGACAGCGGTGACTGGCGCGAGAACATCGTGCTCACCGAGCACCGCTACATGCTGGAAGACACGCGCCTCGGCCTGTCATTCATCAGCTCCGTCGGCCGCTGGGCCGGCGTTCCGACACCACTGTGCGACGGCTTTCTCGCCATCGGCGCGGCCATCACCGGCCGTGACTTCCGCGCCGAGGGTCGCACGCTGGAAAAACTCGGCCTGCACACACTGACGCGGGCGGCCATGCGGGAACTGCTCGCCACGGGGCTGCGCGCATGAGCAGCATCGATTGCGTTGCCTCCGTAGGTGCGGGACGCATGGGCCGCGGGATCGCGCTCAGCTTCGCCTTCGCGGGGCTGCCGGTACGGCTGATCGATCTCAAGCAACGCGCAGCGGGCGAGGCAGAACGGCTCTTCGCCGAGGCGCGTGCGGAATTGCGCGCAGACCTCGCGCTGATGCAGCGCCTCGGCCTGCTGGATGCCACACAGGCAGCGCGCGTGGAAGCGCTGGTCGAGTACGTGGGGCATGAGGGCGCAGCCGCCGCGCTGCAGGCACCGCTGATTTTCGAGGGCGTGCCCGAGCGGATGGACGCCAAGCGCGAGTGCCTCGCCTTCATCGGGGCTCACGCACCCGCAGACGCGATCGTCGCCTCCACCACCTCCACGTTCCTCGTCACGGAACTCGCCGGCCTGCTCCCCGGACCCGAGCGATTCCTGAACGCGCACTGGCTGAACCCCGCGCACCTGATGCCGCTGGTCGAGATCAGCCGCTCGGCGCTCACGGCAGACGCGGTGGTGGAACGCCTGGCAGATACCTTGCGCGCCATGGGCAAGGTGCCCGTGGTCTGCGGCCCGGCGCCGGGCTACATCGTGCCCCGCATACAGGCCCTCGCCATGAACGAGGCCGCGCGCATCGTCGAAGAGGGCATCGCCACGGCGGAGGCCGTCGACCTCGCAGTGCGCACCGGTTTCGGTCTGCGCTTTGCGGTGCTCGGCTTGCTCGAGTTCATCGACTGGGGCGGCGGCGATATCCTCTACTACGCCTCGCGCTACCTCAGCACCGAACTCGGCGATCGCTACCGCGCACCGGAGATTGTCGAGCGCAACATGCACGAGGGACGCAACGGCCTGCGCGACGGTGCCGGTTTTTACGACTGGCAGGGTCGTGATGTCGCGGCTTACCGCGAAAAGCGCCTCGGCGACTTCAGCCGCATGCTCACCCATGCAGGCTTGCTGCCGCAGCCGGGCGCGGCACGCGCACTCGACTGAGCAAGAGGAAAAGCATCATGCACGCGGAACTCGGGCTGGCTGAACTCGAACGGGTGCGCGCAGGCATCGCTCCTTACATCGTGGAGACGCCATCGCGGCGGTGGGAGGGCGGCTCGCTAGCCGCGCGTCTCGGTGCAGGCACCGTGGTGGAGGTGAAACTGGAGCTGTTCCAGCGCACCGGCACCTTCAAGGCCCGCGGCGCGATCAACACCATGCTGCATCTGGACGCGGCGCAGCGTGCACGCGGCGTCACGGCCGTGAGCGCCGGCAACCACGCCGTTGCTACCGCATGGGCGGCGCAACAACTCGGCATCGGCGCGAAGATCCTGATGCCGCAGGGCGCCAACCCCTATCGACTCGCACTGGCGCGCTCCTTCGGCGCCGAGATCGTGATCGCACCCTCGCACCACGCCATGTTCGAGATGGTGAAGGTCCTGCAGGAGCAGGAGGGACGCTACTTCGTGCATCCCTTCGAGGGACCGCTGGCGGTGCAAGGCAGCGCTTCCGCAGGGCTCGAGTTCGCGGAGCAGACAGAGCCGGTGGACGTCATGATCCTGCCGGTGGGCGGTGGCGGTCTCTGCGCGGGTTTTGCCGCGGCGATCAGGCAGCGCTGGCCCGATGTGACGATCTACGGGGTAGAGCCAGAAGGCGCCAATGCCATGTACCGCAGCTTCCGCAGTGGCAAGGCCGAGGTGCTGGAATCGATGAACTCCATCGCCGACAGCCTGTCTCCGCCACGCGCCGAACCCTGGACCTTCGCGGCCTGTCGTGAACTGGTAGAAGACATCGTACTGATCGACGACGCCATGTTGCGCGATGCCATGCTCGAGGTTTTTTACGGACTGAAACTCGCGGTGGAACCCGCGGGCGCCGCCACTACCGCGGCACTCCTCGGACCACTGCGCGAGCGCTGTGCGGGCAAGCGCGTGGGCCTGATCGTGTGCGGCGCGAACATGGACGCCGAGGGCTACTGCCGCCATATCACCCAGGCGCTGGCAGACCGTGCCGCCGGCGGTTGAGGAGCGCGTCCGCGCCTGCCTGGCGCAGGAAGAACGCTTCCGCGACCGCGGGGCCTTCATCACCGTTGACGCGAAGGCTGCGCTGGCTTGCGCGCGCACGATCGACAGCGCGCCTGGCGACGGCATGCTCGAGGGCATGACGCTCGCCATCAAAGACAACATCCATGTGGCCGGTTTGCCGAACACGGCAGGCACACCGGCGCTGCGCAACTTCGTGCCCGCGCAGGACGCCACGGTGGTGGCGCGGCTGCGGGCGGCAGGCGCCGTGATCATCGGCAAGACCAACCTGCATGAGCTCGCCTTCGGCATCACCAGCCACAACGCAGCCTTCGGCGCTGTCCGCAACGCGCTGGATCCGGCGTGCATCGCCGGTGGCAGCAGCGGCGGCACGGCAGTCGCGGTGGCGCTGGGGATGGCGCGCGCGGGCCTCGGCACCGATACCGCGGGTTCGGTGCGCATTCCCGCGGCGCTGAACGGCATCGTGGGCCTGCGCCCCACCACCGGTCGCTATCCACACGACGGCATCATGCGCATCACCTGGAGCCGCGATACCGCCGGGCCCGTGGCACAGACCGTGAGTGATGTCGCGCTGCTCGATGCCGTCATCACCGACGAGGATCCCGTACGGGAGGCTGCAACGCTGCAAGGGCTGCGGCTCGGACTGCCCACGGCGCACTTCTTCGATAATCTCGATCCAGCACTGGCCGCACGCGTCGATCACTGCCTGCAAGCCCTGCGGGCAGCCGGCGTGGAGCTTGTCGAGGTGGATCTCGGGGAAATAGCCGTGCTCGATGCGCGCACCGGCCCGGCCGCGCTTTTCGAGACGGCGAGCCTGCTGCCCGCCTATCTGCGCGATAACGGCATCGACATCAGCCCCGCGGAGTTCGCGTCGCAGATCGCGAGCCCCGATGTGCGTGGCATCGTGGAGGCGGCGTTTGCCGGCGCGGTAAGCGAATCGACGTTCCGCGAAATCGAGGACGAGGTACGGCCTGCGATGCGACGGCTCTACGCGGAGTGCTTCCGCTCACAGCGGATCGAGGCTCTCCTGTTTCCCACCACGCCACTGCCCGCACGGCCACTGCTGGACGGGCTCGACGCAGTGCAGCACGGGGGCGAAAGAGCCTCTGCATTCCGCAACTACGTGCGCAACACCAACCCGGGCAGCAACGCGGGCCTGCCAGGCATCAGCCTGCCTGCGGGCTACGCCGAAGGCCTGCCCGTGGGTTTGGAGCTCGACGGTCCGGAGGGCTCTGACCGGCGATTGCTGGCGATCGCGCTGGCGCTGGAACCGGTGCTGCACAACTGACGCACGCGATGCTTCAGACGCCTGATCCCAGCGTCCGTCCAAGCTCGGCGATGATCTCATCGGCATCCTCGAGCCCCACCGAAACCCTGACGAAACCCGGCGGCTGACCGTAGTAACGTTCCATCGCCGCGCCACCATTGCAGGTCGTGACCGACTTGCCGAAGCCAGGACCAAAACGGATGGCGCCTGCGCGTCGCGCCATCTCCTGCACGCCGGCGGTTCCGGCTGCGTGAAAGAACGTGACAACACTCCCACCGGCTTCGCAGGCCATGCAAAATTCATCGCGCCAGGGGTAATCCGGAAGCAGCGGATAGACCACGCGGGCAACCCGATGATCGGTACTGAGCGCCTGCGCAACGCGTAGTGCCGATGCACTGGCGCGCGCAGCGCGCAACGGAAGGGTCTTCACACTCTCAGCCACCTTGCTGGCCACCTGCGGCGCGAGGACACCGCCCATCGACCAGCGCACACGCGCGATCGGGTTGATCAACTCTGCACGCCCCGTCGCCACGCCGGCCATGGCTTCGCCGCAGCCACTGATGATCTTGGTCAGGCTGTGGAGCACGATATCTATGCCGGCCTCCAGCGGTCGCAGGAGCGCCGGGGAGAGAAGCGAGTTGTCGGCAACGGAGATGATCCCGCTGGCGGTGCAGAGCTGCGCGATATCAGCAGGGTTCGAAAACGTCAGGGAAGGGTTGCCCAGCGGCTCGAAGAAAAACACCTTCGGACGGCAGGCCTCCATGTCGCGTGCGACGCAAATCGGGTCACTGCTGTCCGTCGCCACAACACGAACACCGAGCCTAGCGAGATGCTGTTCGAAGAAATCCACCGTGTTCGGGTAAGCCCACCGGGAGTACAACAAGGTATCGCCCGCAGAAAGGAGCGCGAACATCGTCTGCGAAATCACCGACATGCCGGACGCCGCGCAGACTGCAGTCTCTGCGCCTTCCAGTGCAGCAAGCGTGGATTCAAGTGCCCAGACCGCCGGATGTCCTGCACGTGCGTAGAAAACTCTCGGCGTATCGCTGCCGATGTCCTCAGGTGGCAGGTAGCCCGGCAGCGGGTGATCATCAGCGACCGAGAAGACATTGCCGCACTCGATCGCGCCGTGTTCTTCCGAACCGGATTTTGCGTTTTTGGTCATGGGTACCTGCGACGGGGGTTCATTCCGCTTGCCTCGACCAGCACGCGGCTGAGAGTGGACTGCACAGATACAAGCTCCGAATCTAACAGGCGGGACGCATGCCGGCGTATGCGATTCGAAGCATG
This sequence comes from uncultured Gammaproteobacteria bacterium, assembly GCA_903938575.1. GTDB lineage: Bacteria > Pseudomonadota > Gammaproteobacteria > Pseudomonadales > UBA5518 > UBA5518. Next base: position 6,286 of record CAJADV010000454.1, on the reverse strand, counting down.
ACCTATGCGAAACCTAACGCACAAAAAACCGTCGAAAACAGGCGAATTGAGCATCCTTGTGGGGATCGAGTACAGTCCATAGACTTCAGCATGCGCCGCGAAAACCAGCGTACTTCAATGTCCTCATAACAGTGATAGGAGATTCGACTCATGAGATTCCTATGGGCACCAGCATTCCTTTTCGTGCTGTCCGGCGCGACGCAAGTACACGCAATCGACTGTGCCGATCATGCCGAGGCCTATGAGACGGGGGCGGCGGCCGGCAGAGAAGATGGCGCGCGAGGAAAGCCACAGGATCCCTCCCGACACCAAAAAAACGACGGCAAGCACAAGAACCGTTACGCGTGTTACGAGAAAGGCTATGGCGTCGGCTACACCAACGCCGCCGCGGATGCGCGAAAGCAATCCTCTCGCCATCACTCGCGTGACGAAGAGGACAACATCCCTCGCGCCGGCTCCAACGAGCGTGAGTACTTCGACGATGGATGCCGCCGGGGGCGCGATGATGGTCGTGCGGGCATGAGCTCCTACTACGGTCGCTATTCAGACGACTACGACAGCCGCTTCGAGCCCTATTTCGCGCGGGGCTACGAGCAGTGCTGGCGGGAAAACCGCTGAGAGGCAGGCCGGGCGCCCGTGAACGGTGCCCGGCCAACCGCCTTCAGGCGCCGCGCTGGCCCAGGCGGCGCAGCGGGCGTCTTGATCCCTCGGTGTACATCCAGACTTCACCGCGATAACGACCTACCAGCAAGAAGCCGCCTGCGGCCTGCCGTGCGAAAAAAAACTCTGGCTGATCTGCCAGAAGCCGTAGCCGATAGTTCCGGAAGGAGAATTCAATCGCATTGGCAGGAAAAACGGGGAGTTGAGCCAGGGAAGCCGGCAACTGCCCGTGTGCTTTCTTGTAGCCATCTACCGCCTGCCCGAGGCGCTCGACCTGCGCCTGGAAGGACGCGGCCTCCTGAGCAGGCTCCTCCGCCTCGCGTGGCACGACCAGAATCGCAAGCAGCAGCACGAATACGAGAACCGCAATGATGATAGGCCGGGAGAGAGGCCTTGGCTGCGTTGCGGGTTGCGATGCCGCAGGCGTACGACTCTCCTCCGCGAGTTCCGCCAACCCCCGGGTGCGAGCAGGCCGTTCGCTCAGGTTCTGGCGCGCCGCAGCGCGAACCTCCCCTCCGAACTCGCCCGCAAGGATGTGCTCCAGCCCTGGACGCGAGCCCCCTGCGCCTTCGACGGAAGCCGAGTTCGGACGCGGGGCACGCGTCGAGTCACGACGTATGTCACTGATCGCACGGCCGAGCGAATCTCCTCGTTTCTCATCTGTCATGGCGCCTACCTCGCTGACGCGAGCACACTACCTAGTCTTCGTACAGGATGAGCGTGCCCGGCTTGACCGGGCAGCCCCCGCCCGCCGGATCACCACCGTTGCAGCCATCGCCCACGCAGCAGTAAGTGCACGTGTAGTCTTCGGTGGCGGTGCGCGTCATCGAGTGCTTCTGGCAAGACTCATCGGACAGATCGTTCTTGTAGCTCGCGCAGTCGGACCGCGACATGCAGCCCCGCGCGAGCTCCTGGTTGCCGGTTCCGCCATTGGTGACCCGGGCGAATGGCAATTCCCCCGATTGCAGGCCTTGGCCCATGCCGGGTCCGTGGCAGGATCCGGTGGCAATGCAGCGCAAATACCGGGATCGGAGACAGGATCACAGGTCATGGCCTGGTAGACGGCGTCCTTCGGAGCGGGAATGGCGCCGCCCAGATCGCAGGGTGAGTCAAGGGCGGGCGCTTGCCAGCCGCTGCCGCCGTAGTTCCAGTCCCGGCAGTTGCCCGTGGGCAGACCGGTCTGGTGGTCCATCTCCGCGAACTGCCCCGGGGGACAGGTCGGTGCAGCAGGGCCCGCCGGAGCCGGAGCCGCAGACGCTGCAGCAGCGGATGGTGGTGCCGACGGGACCACCGCAGCGGGTGCAGCAGGCACAGGCGCAGGGTCTGGCTGACAGACGGACCCGCCGCCTGGCGCACGCGAATGCCCCGCGGGGCATTTGGGCGCGCAGGCAGCTACAGACGCACCGCCCGGCCCGCTGATCGAGAGCGGATCCTCGTCAGGGCCACAGCCCGCACTACGCGGTGGCGCACTCGAGATGGAGCCCCCGTCCCTGCAGATGGCGGGCAGGAAGCGCGGCGCCAGCGCTTCATCTGCGGCCGCATAGGGCGCAGCATCGACGCAGTACCAGTTGCCACCCTGACGCAGTTCCAGCGCGAAGGTCTTCTTCTCACCGATCAGCGGCAATTCAGCGCTCGCGAGCAGATAGCCCTCCAGGCCGTCCCGGCCTGCAGCGTGCCAGTCGACCGAGGTCCGGTGCCCCGCAACACCGCCGGAACTCATCGACATGGCCGCAGGCGTCGAGCCCAAGGCAAGCGATTCGATCACACCGGTGCGTGCTGCATCTGCAAAGGCAAAACCTTCTGCAACCGAGGCGCGGACCACATACTCCCGGAATCCTGCGGCGGCCACTGCCGCAAGTACGCCGAGCACTGCGAGGGTGACCATCATTTCCAGCAGGCTGAATCCACGTTCTTCGCTCCGGTACACGGCAATCCTCCTCAAATGATGTGCTCGGCATTCAGCATGCGCATCACCACCACGGCCAAATCCACGGCGGGCGCTGAGCGGTCCGCGTGCGCGGCAGAAAACCGGTCGAGTGTCTCGTCGAGGCCGCCGTGCCCGGGCTGCGTGAGAAAGAGCGCCGGCAGCCCGGACCAGGCGAGTTGGCTGCGGAGTTCCGCGAGCCACCCGCTGGCCTCACCGTCCATGGCATCGTCATCGAGCAGCAAGCCGAGCAGGTCGTCGCCCTGTGCGAGCGCCTCGCCCGCCGCCAGGACGGTGTCGACGCGGGTAACGACATAGGGCAGCACCTCGGACAGCGCCTGCGCCAGCGCCTCATCCCTGGACACCATCAACAGGCGGAAAGCGCCCGCACCCGCGACGTCGCCCAGAGCAAGCTCCGCACTGCCCCCCGCCGCAACGCCGTGCAGCGCGGCGAGTGCGTTCCAGAACCGCATGCCCACGACGCGCTGGATCTCCGCAGGCGTGGTGCGGCCCGAGACGATCCAGCGCGCTGCACTGTGGGCCATGTCGCTGTGATGCCCGCGGCTCGCTTCGCGCAGGGCGCGTAGATCCCGGATACCGCTCATCAGCGCGGCGCGAAGCCCCTCCGAAACACTGAGGACCTCGACGATGGGCACACGCCCCTTGTAGCCCGTATAGCCGCAGTCCGCGCAGCCCGTGACCCGCACGCCCGGCCGCTCACCGGTGATGCGCAGGAACTCGCTTTCAGCGGGCTGCAGAGGATCCTGTGGCACCAGGCTGCAGGCTACGCAGGCCTTTCGCACGAGGCGCTGCGACACCACGCCAAGAAGCGAATCTGCCAGTACGCTGGGGTCGAGGCCGAGGTCGAGGAGCCGCGGCACCGTGCTCATTGCATCATTGGTGTGCAAGGTTGACAGCACGAGGTGGCCCGTAAGCGCCGCCTGCGATGCCACCCTTGCGGTTTCGGCGTCGCGGATCTCGCCCACCAGCACGATGTCGGGGTCCTGGCGCAGGATGGATCGGAGTGCATCCGCAAAGGATCGCCCCTGCTGCTCGTCGACCTGTACCTGGGAAATCCCCGGAAGCACGTACTCCACCGGATTCTCGATAGTGATGATGTTCACATCGACGCGATTGAGTTCAGACAGGAGCGCATACAGCGTGGAGGTCTTGCCGCTGCCCGTGGGTCCTGTCAACAGCACCATGCCCGCACCCTGGGCGATCAACCGACGCAGCGCGTGGTTGTCCTCCAGCGAAAAACCGCTGTGCTTCAGGGAGAAATTGCGCCCCTGCTCCAGCAGGCGGCACACGATACGGTCTCCATCCGCAACCGGGAGTATCGACAGCCGCACGTCCGTCGCACGGTGCCCGTAGGCCAGCCGCAAACGCCCGTCCTGCGGCTTCAGCGGATTGGGGTCCAGCCCTGCGTTCGCCTTGAGATAGCGCGCGAGGGCTGCCAGCGTATCGGCGGGAATGGTCGCGATCCGCCGCATGCTGCCGTCGATCCGGAACCGGATGACGCCACCGCCCACGAAGGGATGGATGTGGATATCCGAGGCCCCACGGTCCAGAGCCGACTGGAAAATCGCCTTGGCAAGTCGCACGGTCTTCACGGCGTCCGTGCTGCCGTCGGAGACGAGCAGGTCGATCACCGCGCTACTCTCGCGCCCCGACGCACTCCGCGCGAACAACCGCGTGAGACCGGTGTCGATGTCTTCCGGAGACATCACGACAACGCGGAGTTCCTTGCGGCACGCGAAGCGGAGCTGTGCCAGTTGCTCCGTGCCGAGCCGCGGATCGGAGACCGCCAGGCAGGTGAACTGTCCCTCGGTCCACAACGGCAGAACGCCGAACTCACGGCAGAGCGCTTCCGGGGCGTAGGTGCCGTCTTCAGGCCGGAAATCCCGCAGATCGCCCGCCTCGAGTCCGGAGAATTGCGCCACCGCCTCCGCGAGTTGCCGGGAGCTCAGTTCAAGCGCCGCGTGCACTTGCGGCCATGCCTCGGCCATGACGTCCGAGACCTCGAGCGTCGACGGCCAGGTCTTGTCGGGGTGGCAGCTGAGCGCGGCCTCGACAAGCCAGTGCGCGGGTTTTGCGCCGACAGGGAGCGACGTCAGGTGTTTTTCGCCATTCACAAGAAGGACCCTTCGGTTTGCGGGCGAGCATATCGCAATGAACTCTCTCATCAATGCATGCGCGCCGGCATTTGCGAAAAGAAGAATGTCCACTGCAAAGGCATCCTGACCATCGCATCGTCACGCTGCCGCGCGGCGGTGCATCGGGATCGAATAAGAATTCCATTCTTGGCCATAAGAGAAGTGACAAATGCCAGCCCTATACTCGATCTTTCAATCCATGCATTTGCGCAGGGTGACACCGTGAGCCGCAGCAAGTCACAAGCACCTGCCGGCACTGCCAGCGCCCTGCTCCACCGGGTTCGTTACACATGAGCACACCGCTACGCATCATCGACGCCGCCACCGTGCGCCGGCTCGCGCCGCCGGAAAAATTGATCGCGTGGATGAAACCCGCGATGGTCTCGACCAGTCGGCGCGCAGTGGAATTACCGCTCCGTCGCGGCATGGTGTTGCCGGGTGGGCTCGGTGTCATCGGGATGATGCCGGGCTACGTGGGCGAGGACACCGCCTCGGCCGGCGTGAAGCTCGTCAGTCTCGTGCCTCCCGAGCGGCGGCGGGGATCGAGCCATCTCGGATTGATGGTGCTTTACGACGCTGACGGCCTGGTACCTCAAGCCATTCTCTGCGGCGCGACCGTCACCGCCTTGCGCACGGCGGCCGTGAGCGCGCTCGCCACATCCGTTCTCGCGCGCCCCGAGGCGAGCGTGCTCGCGATACTCGGTGCCGGCGAGCAGGCCGCCGCACACATCCCGGCACTGATGGCAGTGCGCCGCTTCAAGAAAATCGTGATCTGGGCCCGCCGACGTGAACAGGCCGATGCGCTCGCCGCCAGCTTGCAGATTCCCGCGGAGCTCGTGGTCGCATCCAGCGTGCAGGAGGCCGTGGCAGCGGCAGATGTGGTGTGCACGCTCACCTCATCCAGAGAGCCGCTCCTGCAAGGCGAATGGCTTGCGCCCGGCGCGCATATCAACCTCGTGGGCTCCAGCAGCGCCGATGCGCGCGAGGCAGACGACGCCGTCGTCCAGCGCAGCCGTTTCTTCGTCGATTACATCCCCTCGACGCTGGATCAGGCAGGCGAGTTCCTGCACGCGAAAAACGCAGGTCTCGTCGATGACTCCCACATCGTGGCGGAACTGGGTGCCGTGCTCGAGGGCACCGCAGAGGGTCGCCGACACGCGGAAGAAATCACGGTGTACAAGTCACTCGGCATCGCAGCCCAGGACGTGGTGACGGCACGAGAGGTCTACCGCGCGGCCTGTGCGGGAAATCTCGGGGTCATGGCCGCCGTCTGAGAGGCGGCGCGTCACGCGGGTCTGCGCCACGCCCGGCTCTGTCTCGTCCATCAGGGAGAGTTGAATGCACCCGTATTGCCGTATATCCCCGCTGCTTATCCTGCTGCTGACGCCGCATGCCAGTGCCGCTCCGGCAGACCCGGCGCAGACCTGCGCCAGCTACAACCAGCAGTCACACCGCTCCGCCGAGCGACTGGACCGAGAACTGCAAATCGCCAACAGCCCGCTGCTTGCCGGGGAGCTGGCGGCAGGCCGCAACCCAAAGCTCGCGG
>CAJADV010000453.1 GCA_903938575.1 uncultured Gammaproteobacteria bacterium | reverse complement strand
TCAACGTGGCCCATGCTGAGGGCCGTGTGCACCGCGCCGGACTCCGGTTCGCGGAACACGCTCAGTCGAAAACCGCCCCAGGCCGTCTGCACCTCGCCTTCGCGCAGCAGCTCCACCGTCGCCTCGTTCAAGAGGCGGAACTGGATCAGGCTTGCGATGGTGCCGAAGGGCAGGCCGTGCTGCCGTGCGAAGGACTGCAGGCTGGCGCCCGTGGCGAGGCTGCCGTCATCGCACAAAACCTCGGCAATCACGGCTGCGGGCTCGTGGCCAGCGAGCCGGGCGAGATCACAGCCGCCCGCGGCGTGACCAGCGCGTTTCAGCACGCCGCCGATCTCCGCGCGCACCGGGAACACATGTCCGGGCTGCACCAGATCGCGCGCCTGCGCGTTGCGGGCTACGGCGACGCGAACCGTGTGGGCACGGTCGGCCGCCGAGATGCCAGTGCTGATGCCTTCGGCGGCCTCGATGGAGACGCGGAAGCGACTGCTCTGGGCGCTGGATGCGCTGCCCGCCATTGGGGGGAGTGCGAGCTGGCTGCAACGCTCCGGGGTGAGCGCGAGGCTCACCAGGCCGCGGGCGTTACGGGCCATGAAGTTCACCTGCTCGGCCGTCACCGATTCGGCGCTTGCCATGACCACGCCGCCCAGGCGTTGGTCATCGTCGTGGACCAGCACGACCATCCCTCCCTGACGGAAGGCATCGACGAGTTTCTGCGGAGGATCAAAGTTCATGTCGAGGGAAATCCGTGACTGGCGAGGAAGTCGCGGCTGATGCCGCCACCGGTATCAGGCAGGGCGGCACTGTCGCCCTGCAACAGGCGCTCAAGGTAGCGTGCGACCAGATCGACCTCGAGGTTCACCTTGGAGCCTGCCCGGTACTCGCCGAAAACAGTCTCGCGCATGGTCGCGGGAATGATATTCAACTCGAAGTCTGCGCCGTTCACGGCATTTACCGTCAGGCTGACGCCATCGATGCAGATCGAACCCTTGCGGGCGATGTAGCGGGCGAGCTGCGCCGGTGCACGCAGGGTGTAGCGCCACGAGCGCGCGTCCTGCCCGAGCGAGATCACCTCGCCCACGCCATCAACGTGGCCGCTCACCATGTGGCCGCCCAGCCGGTCCGTCACGCCAAGCGATTTTTCCAGATTCACTTTCGCGCCCTGACCCAAGGCACCAAGCGTGGTGAGCGAGAGCGTTTCCAGCGACACATCGGCCGCAAACCAATCCGTGCCATGCGCAACCACGGTAAGGCAGACGCCACTGGTGGCGATGCTGTCGCCTCCCTTCACGTCCGCGAGATCGAGCTTGCCAGTGCCGATCTCCAGCCGGACGTCACCGCCCCGACGCTCGAGCCGGCGCAACTCGCCGACCGCCGCGATGATTCCCGTGAACATAGCCCCTCTCCTGATCTCGTTGGGTGCCGCGCTCAGGCGCGTGGAACGGCGGTTATGCGCCAGTCTTCACCGACTGCCTCGACGGCAGTTATCCTAAGTTGCAGCCGCTCTGCCATGTGCTCGAACGGCAATTCCATCAATGGCCGGGCGTTGCTGCCGAGTAATACGGGCGCCATGTAGATCCGGTACTCATCGATCAACCCGGCCGCTGCAAAAGCGCCACAAAGTGCGGCACCGGCCTCGAGCAGGACCTCGTTGCATTCCCGTGCGGCAAGCGCATCGAGGAGCGCGGGCAGTGCCACCCTACCCTGCCCGTCGGGCAATCTAAGAAGCTCGCAGCCTGCACCCACGAGCGCCTGCGCGCGGCCCGGGTGAGCGTCGGCATGAACCACCAGTGCATGGCCGGGAGTAGCCGTCAGACGCGCACCCGGAGGCGTGCGTAGTTGACTGTCGAGCACAACGCGCAGCGGCTGTC
>CAJADV010000452.1 GCA_903938575.1 uncultured Gammaproteobacteria bacterium | reverse complement strand
GTTTTCAGCATCAACCAAAGCTACACCCGTTTACACCCAATTCATCAGGGTCGGGTGACCGCCTTCCCGGTCTTACTGGCCATGCTGAATTCGCCATGGGTGTGGCCCGCTGCTGCGTCGGGAGTGGGGCTTGCCTTGTCTGTCAGCTCAGCCCCCGCGCCACCGCCTCCGCCACCTTGATCCCGTCAACCCCGGCCGAGAGTATCCCGCCCGCGTAACCCGCCCCATCGCCGCAGGGGTAGAGGCCACGCACGTTCAGGCTCTTCAAGGATTCCGCATCGCGCGTGATGCGCACCGGCGAGGACGTGCGGCTTTCGATGCCGGTGAGCACCGCATCTGCGCTGTCAAAGCCGCGGATCTGTTTGCCAAAGGCGGACAAGGCCTCGCGGATGGCCTCGATGGCGTAAGCCGGCAGTGCCTCCGACAGATCACCAAGCAGCACGCCCGGCGTGTACGAAGGCATCACATCACCGAGCTGCGTGGAGCGCACGCCGCGCAGGAAGTCACCCACCAGTTGGCCGGGGGCGCAGTAGTTGCTGCCGCCCAGCACATAGGCCGTAGATTCCAGCTGTTCCTGCAAGGCGATGCCGGCGAGTGGGCCGCCCGGGAAGTCTTCTTCGGGGTTGATGCCCACCACGATGCCGGCATTGGCATTGCGCTCGGTGCGCGAGTACTGGCTCATGCCATTGGTGACCACGCGGCCAGGCTCGGAGGTGGCCGCAACCACCGTGCCGCCCGGGCACATGCAAAAACTGTAAACCGCGCGGCCGTTGCGTGCGTGGTGCACGAGCTTGTAGTCAGCGGCGCCGAGTTCAGGATGCCCGGTAAAACGGCCAAGGCGCGCGGTATCGATAAGCGATTGCGGATGCTCGATGCGGAAGCCGATGGCAAAGGGCTTTGCCTCCAGGAAAACGCTTCGCCGTTCGAGCATGCGCAGCGTGTCACGCGAGCTGTGCCCCAGCGCGAGCACCACGTGGCGGCTGTGCAGGATCTCGCCGCCCTCTAGCGTCACGCCCGCCACCTGGCCCTGCTCAATCAGCAGATCAGTAACCTTGCTTTCAAAGCGCACCTCGCCGCCCAGCGCGATGATTTCTTCGCGCATCGCCGCCACCACGCCGGTGAGCCGGAAGGTGCCGATGTGGGGTTTGCTCACGTAGAGAATTTCCGGCGGTGCGCCAGCGCGCACGAACTCGTGCATCACCTTGCGACCGTAGAACTTCGGGTCCTTGATCTGGCTGTAGAGTTTGCCGTCGGAAAACAGGCCGGCGCCACCCTCGCCGAACTGTACATTCGATTCCGGAATCAGCGTGTTCTTGCGCCACAGCGCCCACGTGTCGCGGGTGCGGCGGCGTACATCGCGGCCGCGCTCCAGCACGATCGGCTTGAAGCCCATCTGCGCCAGCAGCAACGCCGCGAACAAGCCGCAGGGGCCGAAGCCCACGATGATCGGCCGTTCTTTCAGCTGTGCCGGTGCCTTCGCCACGGTGTGATAGGCCGTATCGGGTGCGGGGCCGATGTGGCGGTCGTCTGCAAAGCGCTGCAGCACGGCAGCTTCATCGCGCACGCTGACATCGACGATGCAGACAAAAAAGATTCCGGTGTTTTTCTTGCGCGCGTCGTAGCTGCGTTTGAAGAGGGTGAAGTCGAGGAGTTTGTCCTCGGCAATGGCCAGGCGTTTCACGATGGCCTGGCGCAGCGCCTCGGGCGGATAGTCGAGCGGCAGCGGCAATTCGGTAATGCGTATCACGGTCCGGATCCTGGCCGGTGTATCCGGCAGAGGGTGGAGGAGGCGCCATTCTAGCCCGGGGCGGTGTGGTGGCGGGGCCTGATCAGGATCACCGAACGCCCAGCCCCTCCATCTCCACCCGGTGGACGGGGCACATCGGCGGCGCCAGATGCAGGTAGCGCGTGGGCGCGGCGTGTAATAAAGGCTGGTCGCGGGCATGGCCCGCTCGTACCCGGGAAGGCGCGCGTCGCCTGCTGTAGGAGCGCGCCATGCGCGCGATATGGGTGGTGCGCTGGCAGAATCGGTTGATCGCGGGCATGGCCCGCTCCTACTCGGGAACGCGCGTTGTGTGTTGTAGCGCGCCATGCGCGCGATGCAGACTCTGATCGCGGGCATGGCCCGCTCCTACTCGGGACGGCGCGGTGTGTGTTGTAGGCGCGCCATGCGCGCGACCTGCATGCTGCGCTTGGCCTGATCCTGCGCAGCCGCTACAGTCCTCCCATAGCCCGCTCCGGACATACCCCATGCCGTCTTTTCCCAGACGCTCGTTCATCGGTTTTGCC
>CAJADV010000451.1 GCA_903938575.1 uncultured Gammaproteobacteria bacterium | reverse complement strand
GTCGCGAGCGAGCTGACCAAGGAGTTCCAGTGGAGGGCCCGTGCCAGCCGGGTCTCGATGTCGCGGCGCGCGCGTCGCCACGCCACGCGCAGTCCATCACCAGGCTCCACGTCCTGCTCGAACTGACGGAACGCGCGCTGGTCCATGAAAGCGTTGTAAGCAAAGAAGTCCACGCAGACGATCACCGAGTGGAGTTCGCCGACGCGCATCGCCTGCGCGAGCGCGAGCGACTGCAAGTAGGGAGTGCTGCCGGCCAGCGCATAGTTGAAGGCGCGCTCTCCCCGGAATCCGGAGTGGTCGGGCCGGAGGCTTCCGCCGGCAGTCGAGGTGCCAAGAACGAGATGTTGCGGCGCGACCGCCTCAAGCAGCCGCGGCTTCGCATAGTACTGACCGTAAAAAAACCGCGTCTTGTGGAGATTGAATCCCTCGATGCGCGGGGACCGGTAAAGCAGGTAGGGGTCGATCATGACGTTCGCGATGCCTGCGGCCGCGAGCGCCGAAAGTCCGAACGCCAACACGACGAAATATCCGCGCAAGCTACCCATCTCGAGATCGCCAAGGCGGGGATTGCGGCGTGGAGTCGAGGCGCAGGATGCGCATGTATGACTGGACTTCCCACCAGGCGCTGGATGTCGTCGGATTGTCCGCCAGGCTATGCGCCGTGCGCAAGGAAGAGGCCACAACGGACGCATCTCGGATATGCTCCTGTGATGTCCCAACGGGAACGTCCGACGGATGCGCTCTCCCATCGCCATTGTCTGCCTGGCAGCGCTCTGCCTCTCGAGTTGCGTTGAAGTCGTCGCACCCGCCCGGCCGAATGTACTGGTGATCGTCGCTGACGACCTTGGATTCAACGATCTGGGTGCGAACAACGGCAATCCCAAGACACACACTCCAGCGCTGGATCACCTCGCGAGCCAGGGCGTGTTGTTCTCGCAGCACTATGCCGACGCTGTATGTTCGCCCGCGCGCGCAGCGTTGCTGACGGGCCAGAACTCGGCACGTCTCGGATACACGCCGAACGGTAGGGGTCTCTCTCCACAGGTGCTCACGCTCGCAGACTCACTGCGCGACGCGGGCTACGCGACCGTACACGTCGGCAAGTGGCACATAGGCGATACGCTGCGCGAGGCCTGGCCCGATCGTCAGGGTTTCGCGCACTGGTTCGGGTTTCTGAACCAGTGGTATCTCGCTGGCGTGCAGCAAGAGGGTGGGCTGGCGCTTGCACCGCCGCGTCACCGCGATCCGTGGCTTGTGCGTGATGGCGATGCGGGCGCGCGTTACAGCGGTGAGGTCGACGACGTACTAAGCGAGGAAGCAGTTCGGCAACTGACCTCGCTCGGTGCAACGGGCCAGCCGTGGTTCATCAACCTCTGGTACTACTCGCCGCACGCACCGATCACACCGGATCCGCGCTTCGCCGCGCTCGAGCCAGACTCTCCAGAGGGTCGCTACCGCGCGATGGTCCGGCAGCTGGATGCCAACGTGGAGCGCGTGCTGCGCGCACTAGACGAGACTGGGCAGAGCAATCGCACGTTGGTTGTCTTCGTGAGCGACAACGGCGGCACCGCTCACGAAGCTACGGACAGCAACTGGCCCTTCTACGGCACCAAAGCGACGTACTGGGAAGGCGGCCTACGCACACCGATGCTGATCCGCTGGCCTGATGGCAAGGCCGCGGGCTCGGTGCGCGGGGATCCGGTAGCAATCCAGGACATCTACCCCACGATTCTCGCCCACCTCCGCATCCCCCAGCCCACCGGCCTCGACGGTCAGGACATCGGCAAGGGGCCCACGGCAAAACGCGACCTGTTCTGGGAGACGTATTTCGGGGGGCGCTATGCCTACAGCCTGCTGCGGAACGGCGACTTGCGCCTTTACAACACCTGGCCCTGGACGCCTCGCGAGGCGCCGTCGAAACTCGTCGATGTGGAGCCTGACCCGAGCGCGCCCCGCAACATTGCCGCTGAACGCCCGGATGTGCTGGCGTCCATGGAGAGCTCGCGCCGGGCGATACAGAGTGGGATGCACCGCCCAACCCTCAGCTTCCGCCGCGACGTCGACGGCAGCGGCGTGCTGGCTGGGCACGACTTCCTGCGTACACCCGGATTCGGCGGCTTCGCGTTCGGCATTCGCATCGATACGGGTTATGCGGGCACGGTTGCCGCACAGGATGGCGTCTGGTCGCTCGCACTCGGACCAGATAGAAAACTGCTGGCGGATTTCCAGGGGCACCGGCTTGAAGGCACCTTGGCTGGCGCGGGGTGTCACACGGCGTGGTTGAGCGGCTGGTTCTCGCGGCGCAGCACGAACTGGAAGGGTGACGACGACCGGGTGGCGCTGTCGCTGTTCGTGGACGGGACACAAGCAGACACGCTCGACCAACCCGGGCGGCTAGACGACAAACGCTTCGCGGAGCCAACGCGCACCGGCCTCCCTGGCAATCCGACGATGAACGCCCTACTGGGCGAGCCTGTGCTGCTCATTGCGCCGATTGACGCCTCGGACGCCACGAGCCCCGAGGCACTGCACCGGGAGCTCTGTTCGCGATCCTAATCGGGTCGGCAAACGAAGTAGTGCTGGATGTACTCCTCGGGATCGTTCAGCGAGTCTATTCGCCAACCCGTCCCCTCCAGCAGCGCGAGGGCGTGACGCCGGGAGTAGAGCGCCCACTGGAGAGTGTCAGTGCCTGCATCCGCGAAATCAGGAACGCTGTCGGGAGAGTTCGCCGCCTGGACAGCCTTGCCCTGCGCGTGCAGCGTACGCTGCACGCCATCGATCAAGCCGTGCCCGCCAACCGTAATTTCGTTCACAAACAGGGAGAAGATCAGCGTGCCATCGGGTTTCGCGTAGCGGCGCAGCAGGCGGAGCATCGCGACGTAATCGTGAGGCTCCAGATGCGTGAACACCGAGAACAGGCAGATCAGGTCGAAGGACTGTTCCGGTACCGGCAAACGCGTGTGTTCGCCCAGAGGATTGCCGTCAGGGTTGTACATCGCGTTATGCGTATCCATGCAGTGGAACGCAAAGCGCGGATCGCGCACCTCTGTCGAGAGGAACTCGATCATTTCCCGGTAGAGATCGATGCCGGTGTAATGGCCGACCGGGAGGTCTTCTGCGAGGAGCGCCTGTACGAGTTTGGTGCCGCAACCCATGTCGAGCATGCTCTGCCCGCCAAGATCCTCGACGCCGAGGCGCCTGCACAAGAGGTCTATCAGGGCGCGACCCGAGCGCAGGTATTCAGCGTTGTCGGCCTTGAGCGCGCCTCGCCGCAGCGAGAGAGGCACTTCGATGGTCCTCGGC
>CAJADV010000450.1 GCA_903938575.1 uncultured Gammaproteobacteria bacterium | reverse complement strand
TCATCGGCGAGCCGATTCAGGGCTCGGGCGGGGTGATCGTGCCGCCTGCGGGCTACCACCGCAGGAGCCTCGAGCTTTGCCACTCTTACGGCATCCTCTACATCAGCGACGAGGTGGTGACGGCGTTCGGGCGACTCGGTCATATGATCGCCTCCGAGGCCCATTTCGGCATCACGCCTGACATCATCACCTGCGCCAAGGGCCTTACCTCGGGCTATGTGCCGCTGGCGGCCACGATTATCTCGGACCGCATCCACGAGGTGCTCTCCCAACCCGGTGCTTACTTCAACAACGGTTTTACCTACAGCGGCCATCCGGTCGCCTGCCGCGCGGCGTTGAAGAACATCGAGATCATCGAGCGCGAGCAACTGTGTGCTCGCGTGACCCGACTCGGCCCGCTGCTCGGGGAAGTGCTGGCGCCGTTGCGGGAATTGCCGCTGGTGGGCGATGTGCGGGGCAGTCACTTCATGATGTGCGTCGAGTACGTGGCCGACAAAGAGGAGCGCAGGCTTTTTGACGATTCGGTGCGCATTGGCAAGCGCATCTGGCGCAACTGTCAGAAGCGCGATCTCCTGGTGCGGCCACTTGCGCATCTGAACGTGTTCTCGCCGCCGCTCACGCTGGAGGAGGATGAGATCCGCTTCATGGGTCAGGTGATGCACGAGGCGATCTTGGAAACGGCGGATGAACTCACGCGTGAGGGGCTGCGTTTCGGTTGATCGAGGGTGGTGGCTGGTTGCGGCGTTGATTGATCGCGGGCATGGCCCGCTCCTACTGAATTTTCGCGGGCATGGCCCGTTTTTACGGGATTGGCGCGGGCATGGCCCGCGGTTGCGGGATCAGTCGCGGATCCGTGCGCCGGCATGCAGTCCTGCGCGCCGACCGAAGAACGTAGCCTCGCCGAGACAGGTGCCGCTCGAGTATCCCCGCGCATCCTGTGCGATGTTCCAGGCGCAGGCGCCTGCCGCATAAAGCCCCGCGAGCACACTGCCATCGGCACGTCGCACCTGGGCGTCCGCGCTGGTGCTGAGTCCCCCGAGCGAGAATCCGGCGAATTTGGCGTGTCCCACGGAAAGGTCGAAGGCCGCGTAGGGCGGCTGATCCAGCGGTTGTAGCCATTCTGCGTACTTGTTGAAGGCGGGATCCTCGCCCTGCGCTGCCGCGCTGTTGTAGTCGGCGAGCGTTTTCGCCAGCGATCCCTGCGGCAGGCCGAGTCCGGCCTCCATCGATTCCACCGTCTCGTAGCCGTCGACCAGTTTCTGCTCGAAGAAGTCGTAAGGCGGATACCCGAAGGTGGCCGAATCGAGGATCAGGTAAGTGATGCCCTGCGGCTGCTCGACGATGAAGCCGGCGGCGCGGCCGTGGTAGGAGTCCTCGGCCACGAAACGCTGGCCGAGTGCGTTCACCATGACGCCCTTGATCATGCTTTCGGGCGGGTACACGGGCGAGGTCAGAAAAGCCTGATGCAGGCCGATGGCTGCGCCGCCCGCAGAGACCCCCATCAGTACGCCAGCACCATCGTCATTGGGCACGCCGTGCTTGATGAGATCGCGCGGCATCCATGCCAGTTCGTGGTCGAACATCTGCGTGTTCATGATGTAGCCGCCGGCACTGAGCACTACGCCACCCCGGGCTCGGGCGTGACGCAGTTGTCCGTCCTGCCGGAAGCGCACACCGCAAATGCCACCGGTCGCGTCTGCAATCAGGTTGCAGACCTGCACATCGAAAAGCTGTTGTGCGTCGGATTGGCCGACAGCGCTTGAGAGATGCTGCATGGCGAGCGCGCCGCCGCCATCGGGCCCGTCAAACGCCACCTTGTGGCCGCGCGGGGCGGGTATGGCGATGTCCCGATACGGCCAGACTTTCTCGTTGCCGCTCCAGATCAGGCAATCGCGCCCTGGCTGTATCGCGGCCTTGCCGGGGTAATAGCTGCGGTCGAAGGGCACGCCCTGCGCCTCCAGCCAGTGGAAGTGCGCCACACTCCCGTCGCAGTAGAGACGGAGTTTTTCCGGCTCAGGATCGGGCGTCAGCGCCTCAAGGTATTTGTACATTTCCTCGGCGGAATCCTCGAAGCCGCAGGCCGTTTGCACCGGCGTACCGCCGCCGAGATAGAAGTGGCCGCCGGCGATTGCGGAGCTGCCTCCGGGGCCGCTCGCACGCTCCAGCACCAGCACGCGCGCGCCGGCCTCGCGTGCACCGAGCGCGGCGCTGGCACCTGCTGATCCGAAACCGATCACCAGCACGTCGGTGTCGTGGTCCCAGGCTGGTACGTCGACCTCCCGGAGCAGCGCCGGCGGTGTCACGCTGGGCGCAGACGCTGTGCTCTTGGTCATGTCGTGATTTCTGCCATGTGCTGCGTGCTCGTTCAGGCCTGTTGTCGCAGTGCATGCGCGGCGAGCACCTGCGCCACGCAGACGGTCAGCTTGCGCGCGAAAGCCACGTGCAGGAACTCGTTCGGCCCATGGGCGTTCGATGCCGGCCCGAGTACCCCGGTGATCATGAACTGCGCGTCGGGAAATGCCGCGCCAAGCATGCCCATAAAGGGGATGCTGCCGCCTTCGCCCATGCACATGAAGGAGCGTCCGAAGCTCTGCTGCGAGGCCTGCTCCAGTGCTGTGCCCAGCCACGGGGCCACGCTCGGTGCATTCCAGCCACCCTGCGCATTCGCATCCAGCGTGATGCGCGCGCCCGAGGGCGGATCGCGGCTGAGTTCGCGGGTAACGGCGGCCAGTGCGCGGTCGGCATCTGCAGTGGGTGGCAGGCGGATGCTGAGCGCGAGCGCGGTTTCCGGACGCAGCACATTGCCCGCGGAACCCAGCGGCGGCAGCCCGGCCGCGCCGGTCACCGATAGCGTGGAGCGCCAGGTGCGCCCGAGGATGCGCTCCACATTATCTTGGCCCATCGGCTGCACGCCCGGCGCAAAAGGAAACTGCGTCCACACCTCGTCACCGAGAGCCTCAGCCACTTGCCGCACCTCGGCGAGACGGTCTGGCGGGACCTCTGCCTGGAGTTCGGGCAGGCGCATGGCGCCGGTGTTCTCGTCCTCGAGGCGTGTGAGCAGTTGGCGCAGCACACGGAAGCTCGACGGCACGACGCCGGAGGAGAAGCCCGAGTGCACGCCCTCGCGGAGCACCGTGGCCGAGAGCTTGGCGTTTATCATTCCGCGCAGCGATACGGTGAGCCAGAGCTGCTCGTAGTTGGCGGCGCCCGAATCAAGGCACACCACCAGTGACGGCGTACCGATGCGCTGCTGCAGGTGGGCGATGTAAAAGGGCAGGTCGTAACTGCCTGATTCCTCGCAGGCCTCGATGATCACCACGCAGCGCGCGTGAGGGAGTCCTTGCTCCTGCAAGGCGAGTATCGCGGCCAGTGAGGCGAAGGCGGAGTAGCCGTCGTCGGCGCCGCCGCGGCCATAGAGCTTGTCGCCGCGTATCACGGGCGTCCAGGGGCCGAGCCCGTCTTCCCAACCGCTCATTTCGGGCTGTTTGTCGAGGTGGCCGTACAGCAGCACCGTGTCGTCGATGCTGCCCGGAATTTCCATGAAGATGAGCGGCGTGCGGCCCGGCAGGCGCACCACCTCGAGCGTCATGTCGCGCGGCGCGTGCCGAAGGCACCAGCCTTCGACGAGCTTCACGGCATCCTCCATGTAGCCGTGGCTCTGCCACTCGGGGTCGAAGTCCGGCGACTTGTTGGGGATACGGATGTACTCGACCAGCGCGGGCAGTATCGAATCCATCCACAGCGGGTCGATCAGTTGGCGGGCGGCGCGAAAATCCATCAGTGCGGGCTCCAATGCCACTAGCAAGTGACAGGAAGTGTAACCAATAGTTCGCCGTGTGCGGCTCAGTCGATGGAGCCAGGTGTGCGTTCGCTCAATCCGCCTGCGAGGGCAGTGGCATCCACCGTGCGATGCGGAGGTACCAGGTTCCCGGTCTGAGCGCGCTGCTCAGGCATCGTTCCTGTCCACAACTAGAGTCTTGCTCGCGCCGTCGCCTTCCAGGTCCGCTGCTGCAGCCACCACACTTTAAGAGGCCCGCGCGCCTGTGAGCAGTGCGCGCCGGGTGACGCGGGGTGCGCCGTGCATGCACAATGAGGTGTGTTCAATCAGTGTGATATCGCGATGGATGCCCGCATTCCACCTCCTCTCATCGCGCTGGCGCTTGCCGTATGCGGCTGGGCCCTCGGTCGGTCCGGTGTTGCGCCGCAGCTTGTGTTCACGGGGCAGACGGAGCTGGCGATCATCCTGCTCGCGGCGGGGCTGTCGTGCATGGTCTCCGGCGTTGTGGCGTTCCGCATCGCGGGCACCACGGTGAATCCGCTGCACCCCGAGCTGGCCTCGCAGTTGGTGGTCTCGGGGATCTACCGCCGCACCAGGAACCCGATGTACCTCGGCCTGCTGAGCGTGCTGACAGCGTGGGTGGTGTGCTTGGGGCAACCTCTCGCGCTGATCACGCTGCCCGTTTGGGTCTGGTATATCGGCCGTTTCCAGATACGCCCCGAAGAGGCGGCGCTGCACCGCCTCTTCGGCTCGTCCTACACCGCCTACTGCGGCAAGGTGCGTCGCTGGGTCTGATCGCGGTTCAGCGGTAGCCGCCCCGCGTCGGCAAGCCGCGATGCTGCCCTACGCCGCGAGCCGGGCTGGGGGCCTGGGGCGCACGGTTACCGTCCCGATCGTCTTGCGGTGCGGCACGGTTGCCATCCCGAAGCGACTCGACCGGCGCGCGGTTGCCATCGCGGCCATATTCCGGAGGGGCACGGTTGCCGTCTCGGGGTGCGTTCTGGGAGGGCCGGCCACCATCGCGGCGAGGTTCCTGCACAGATCTAGGGCCATCACGGCGCGGTTCCTGAGCAGGTCTTGCGCTATCACGACGTGGTTCCTGGGCAGGCCTTGCGCTATCGCGGCGCGCCTCCTGTGGGGGCCTGCCACCATCGCGGCGCCCATCGCTACGCGGGCGGTTGCCATCCTGCCTCCCGCCATCGCTGCGTCCGCCGGGGCGTTGTCCGCGCCGGGGCGGCATAGCAGGGCGGTTGTCGATGTCAGGACCTGCAGTCTTCACGATAGCTTCGAGTTCCGCGCGATCCTCGGCCGACAACGGTTCGCGGTGCAGTTTTTTCCTCAGCAGCCGCTCTATGCCGGGCAGCATGGATTCGTCATCGGGACACACCAGCGAGATGGCCTCACCCGGGGTGCCGGCGCGCCCGGTGCGACCGATGCGATGCACATAGTCTTCGGCGACGTTCGGCAGGTCGAAGTTGACGACGTGGGGGAGTTCCTTGATGTCGATGCCCCGCGCGGCGATATCGGTCGCCACCAGCACCTGGATGTGGTTGCCCTTGAAGTCGGCTAATGCGCGGGTCCGCGCGCTCTGACTCTTGTTGCCGTGGATCGCCAGAGACGGTATGCCACCCTTGCTCAACTGCTCCGCCAGGCGGTTAGCGCCGTGCTTGGTGCGGGAGAACACCAGCACCTGGTACCAGTTTCCCTGCTTGATGAGGCGCGCGAGCAGGTGGCGCTTGGCCTCCTTGCGCACCAGGTATACACGTTGGTCGACGATCTCCGCGGGGGCGCTGCGACGCGCCACCTCGATCTCGGCCGGATCGTGCAGCAGCGAATCGGCGAGTGACTTGATCTCATCGGCAAAGGTTGCCGAGAAGAGCAGGTTCTGCCGCTTTGCCGGGAGCAGTTTCAGGATGCGTTTGACGTCGTGGATGAAGCCCATGTCGAGCATGCGGTCGGCTTCGTCCAGGATCAGTGTTTCCACCGTCGAGAGGTCAAGGGTCCGCTGGCCGACGTGATCGAGCAGCCGCCCGGGCGTCGCCACCAGGATGTCCAGCGTCTGCGCAAGGCGCTCCACTTGCGGCTGCATGCCGACGCCGCCGAAAACCACGGTGGATTTCACCGGGGTGTACTTGCCATAGGTGCGCACGCTTTCCTCGACCTGTGCAGCGAGCTCGCGCGTGGGTGTGAGAACCAGCACCCGCACGCGGCGCTTGGCGCGCGGATCGAGGCCGCTGATGGTTGCAGTGAGACGCTGCAGTACCGGGAGCACGAAGCCGGCGGTCTTGCCGGTTCCGGTCTGCGCGCCGGCGAGTACGTCGCGTCCTGCGAGCACGGCTGGTATGGCGGCGGATTGGATCGGGGTGGGTTCGGTGTAGCCGTGTTCCGTGACGGCGCGCACGAGTTCGGCATCGAGGCCGAGCGAAGCAAAGGACATGGAGATTTCCTGTGGTTGCCTCCGGCGGCCTGCCCTGTTGCGGGCAGCGGTCTTGGGGCCGGGGCGGATATGAAAAGTCCGAAGGGGACGCCCGGCGCAGACTGCGGATCCGGGTCAGCGTAAGTCTAGCAGCAAGCCGAAGGCTGGCTCGTGGGGCATCATGGCATTAGTGCCTGCCGCTCTGGGCGCTTCTCGCGGTCTTGCCCGCAGGCTACACTCGGAGTGTCAACTCAAACCGGAGTATCAATGATGTTGCGTCGTGCCCTCGTTGTCGTTGCCGCCTGCGCGCTCCTGCCTGCTGTCGCGTTCGCGGAAAAAAACCCCGCCATTGGCTACCGCCATGCGCTGATGGATCTCGTGTACTCGAATTTCGGGCCTATCACTGCGATGGTGAAAGGTGAGATCCCTTGGGATGACGCGCGCATGGCCGGTTACGGCAAGGATCTCAAGGCCGTTGTCAGCCTGAACGCGATGCGTGGTTGGCCGGCGGGATCCGAAGGCGGTCACTCCAAGGACGAGATCTGGACCAAGCTTGATGATTTCCAGAAAAAAATGGAGGCCTTCCAGTCCGAGGCCAGCAAGCTGGGTGATCTTGCGGTCGCCGGCGATCGTGAGGCTATCAAGACCCAGTTCAGTGCCACGGGCAAAACCTGCAAATCCTGCCACGATGCGTTCAAGGAGAAAGACGAGCAGTGATGCCGCGGATCCTCCCGCGATCCTTGAGAAAGGCCCGCTGCTAGAGGAACGGTGGCGGCCTCGGTGACAGCGAAAGCAGCCACCACAGCAGCGCAGCGCAGGCGCCAAGCAACAGCAAGGCAAGCCATGTCGGCGTGCCAGCGCGGCCGTGTCCCGAGATGCCCCCTGTGACCATGGGGAGGATGAGATTTTTGCCGCGGCGCAGGTAGGCCAGTACGGCAATGATGTGCACCCCCACCATAGCCAGCAGCAGGTTGAAGTTGAACTCGTGCCATTCGTGCACGTCGTCTGCGAAATCGCCTGCCAGGTGGGCAAGCGGTCCGCTGAACGAGATGTCATCCGCGTTGAAAAGTCCGCTCATGCCTTGCGAGAGCAACAAGCCGAGCATCAGCAGCACCGACCAGCCGCCCACCGGGTTATGCCCCTCTCCCGACCATTCGCTGCCGCGCAGGTAGGCGATAATCGCCCGCGGACCTCGCACGAATGTCGTGAAGCGCGCGTTCTGACTGCCCACCAGACCCCACAGGATGCGGCAGCTCACCAGCGTTAGCACCGTGTAGCCGCACCACGCGTGTACATCCATGTAACCCTCCTCGGCGCTGACCCACGCGGTCACGACGAGTGGCAGCAGGCTCCCGTGAAACAGCCGGACCGGAAGGTCCCAGATGGGGGGGGGAGTCGGTCTTTGCATGTGTTCGCTGTCCGTGGTCGGTTGGCGCTCGCGAGTCCGCGGTAATTTGGCCAGCTCGTTCTTGGCCGCTGCCGTTGACGGCCCGGGACCTGCTCAATATAGTACGCGGCCTTCGCACCCGTAGCTCAGTTGGATAGAGTACCTGGCTACGAACTAGGGGGTCGGGAGTTCGAATCTCTCCGGGTGCGCCATAAAACAACGGGGGCCAACAGGCCCCCGTTTTTTTTATGGGTTTCCGGTGAGTAGTTCGGAGAACTCCCCCGGTTCGACAAATCGGCAGGAAAGTCTGTTTGGGCGTCGCCGCTGGTCGACGACGGTCCACAACATCGAGCGCCAAGCGTGTCGCGCGTCAATCTCTGCGGGTGCACAAACTTTTTGCCTTTGAAAACAGAGCGGCAAGATCTGGAGACTTTTTGGCCAGATGTTGGTCGGGTCTCCAGTTTTTCTGGCTCCCACTGATCACGATTTTTTGACGGTATCAAGCGCGCGACCCAGATCCCCGTCATCATGCCGGGGCCCGCGAGTAGTGGGGAAGTTTCGTACATGCGAGATTTCGAGGCCCATGAAGCGCTGCTTGTATGCGCCCGGATCAGCGGCGGGCAATGGAGGCCGGTTGCGGTGTGTTCTTCAATCAGGTCTTTTAGATGCTACTCATATCCAAACTGACGCGAGGAAGAAGGCAATGCGATTTGGCCTGATTGCGATTCCGCTGGTGTTCTCGATGGCGCCGGCCTTCGCCGAAGACCGCGATTATTGCCCCGCCCGTCCGGGGCTCGGCACCCCGGCCTGCACGATCTCCCCGGGCAGGGTCTCTCTAGAAACCGGGCTGATCGACTGGACTCGCGAGGAGGATTCGGACCAGCGCAGCGACACGACCCTGTTCGGCGACACCCTGGTGCGGATCGGACTGACCGACAGTGTCGAGGCGCAGATCGGCTGGACGCCCTATGGCCATGCGCGCACGCGCGATCGGATCGCTGGCACCGACGAAAGCACTGACCGCATCGGGGACGCGCTGTTAGGCTTCAAGGTCAACCTCCATAACCCGGACGGCAGTGGCTTCTCCATCGCGGTCCAGCCCTTCGTCACGCTGCCGGTCGGTAAGGCCCCGATCGGTGCCGGCGATTGGGGTGCGGGGGTGGTGGTGCCGATGAGCGTTGATCTCAGCGACACGCTCAGCCTGCAATTCTCGCCCGAGGCGGATGCGGCGGTCGATCAGGACGGGGAGGGCAGGCATTTCGCGGCCAGCGGTACGATCGGACTTGGCATCGCGATCAGCGACGCAGTGGGCGGCACGATCGAATTCCAGGCGCTGCGCGATGAGGATCCGTCAGGCAGTACGACTCAGTCTCTCGCGTCGGTCTCGCTCGGATGGATGCCGAGCCAGGATCTGCAGCTCGACATCGGAGTGGCGGCCGGCCTGAATCGCGACGCGCCCGATGTCGAACTTTATGTAGGCGTTTCGCACCAGTTCTGACCCGGCGCGTCGATTCCCGGGATTCGGTGTGAATCGGCCGAAATCGACCATAAAACCGAACGCTGATCGCGCGTGGACTCTGACGACTCTCAGTCGGATGGGGTAGTGATGCCACGCGAGATCGCACTTGGTGTCGCCAGAAGGCAGGCACATTAGGGGCGGCTAGGTATTGCCGCCGACAGAGCGCTCATCGGCTCACCGTAGTGGGACAGAAGAAGCAACAATCGTCCCTCATAAAATTTTCACTTTATGCTACGTTGATTGTCCAAAAAACAGCTGGGAGAGAAGAATACATGTCACACAAACACGCTGGGGGATGTGCGCATCATCAAACGCATTCCGACGCTGATCCTATCGATAACCACACCTGTCATTGTTCGGTCTGCAAACGCGTCACCGGGCAACCGACGACCCACGTCGTGTTCTTCAAGCACGGAGATCTCGCCGTTGCTGGTGCTGACAGCCTGAAGCGCATCCCCTTCAACGACCAGAATCCGGGCGGCCCACTGGAGTTGTGCGTGTGCGAAGTCTGCGGCACGCCGATCATGCTGGATGACAAGCAGGGGCGGATTCGCGTCGTGGTGCCCAACCTGATGGGCTATGACGCCACGAACCTGCCCGCGACCTACCATGCCTTCCACGACCCCGCGACCGGTGCGGCGAGTCCTGATGATGGGCGCCCCGTCCATGAAGGTCTGCGCCCCGATTTCGTGTGGCCCCAGGGCCGCTGATAGCGACCGCGTAGGGCCTTTCTCCTGAGCCGCGAACGGCTGCAACCAGCAGCCTCTTGCGGCTCCGACTCACAGGGTTTGTCGCCAGGGACGAGGCGACTTGGTGCCCGTGTTGTCGGCCCTCACAGATAGGGCCGACAGCGCCTTACAGTTCGATAACGGTCCGTATCCCCCTTCCTGCAGCCAGATCCGCAAAACCTTCGTTGATCTCGGAGAGCGGGCGCCGGTGAGTAATCATCCCCGCAAGATCCAGTTGGCCGTTGCGCCACAGCGATATCAGTCGCGGGATATCGCGGGGTGAATTGCAGCTCCCCAGCAGGCAGCCGCAGAGTTTCTTCTCGGTGGAGGCGAAGATCGTCACCATCGGTATGGTCACGTTTTCCTCCAGTGGCGGCGCACCCAGACACAGTGTGGTGCCACCCGCACGTGTCAGTGCGATGCCGGTTTCGATGAGGGCGGCCTTGCCGGCGGCCTCGAAGGCGTAGTCAACGCCGATGCCGCCGGTGAGTTGCATCACCGTGCCGGGCAGATCCCCGGTCAGCGGATCGATGGCGTGGGTGGCACCGAAGCGCAGGGCCGCCTCGCGGCGCTCAGGCAGCGGATCCGAGGCGATGAGTACCGAGGCGCCCGCAAGCCGCGCACCCTGCACCGCTGCGAGCCCGATGCCACCGAGCCCCATGATCAGCACGGTTGCTCCAGCCTCAACGCGCGCGGTGTTCAGTACCGCACCCACGCCGGTCTGCATGGCGCAGCCGATCACGCAGGCTACGTCCAGAGGCACGTCGGCATCCACCTTGATCGCGCCACTCGCTGGCGTCACTACGTACTCGGCAAGCGCCCCGACGCCAACGCCGCGCAGGATTTTTTCGCCGCGTCGCGAGAGCCCCGTTTCGCCATCGGGGAGCGCCATGGTCGCAAGGCTCATGCCGTTCACGCAGAGGTTGTGCTGGCTGCGCAGGCAGAAATAACAGCTGCCGCAGGGTGGCAGCGGCGTGAGTATCACGGGGTCTCCGGGGGAGAGATGCGTGACGCCCGCGCCTACGCAATCGATTACGCCGGATGCCTCGTGGCCGAGGATGATCGGGCCCGGCATGGGGAAACTGCCCGAGACGATGCTGTAGTCCGAGTGGCAGAGCCCGCAGTAGCGGACACGCACGCGCACCTCGCCCGCACGCGGCTCGATGATGTCGACGTCATCGCTGATGACCAGTGGCTGTCCGGCTTTTTCGAGAATGGCTGCGCGCATGTGGTGGTCCTGTCGAAACGGCGTTCAAAGTTATCCGGGCGAGGCATTGGATCGCCGCGTATCAAGGCCGAGATAGTAGGGATAATCCACGCGTAACCGCTACCCGTGTCCACTGGAGGTTTGAAGCGCAGGCGTGTGCGGCAATCAACGGCAACCCACTGGGGCGTCGGCAACTTGCTTCAGTACCATTTGGCGCCACGGCGCATGCGGATCAGGCGTTTTCCACGAACTCGGTGATCTCGAGGTTGTAGCCGGATATACCGCTGAAACGCGCCGGCGAACTGAGCAGCCGCATACGCTGCACGCCGAGGTCTTTCAGTATCTGCGAGCCGGTGCCGTTGACGCGCCAGAATTGGTGGCCCTTTTCGCTCAGGGAGGCGCTAGAGAGAGGCGTCTGCGGGAAGTCGGCGATCTGGGTGGCGAGTTCTTCGGGGCTCTCGTGGCGCGAAACCAGCACCAGCACGCCGGCGCCTTCGGCGGCGATGCGCGCCAGTGCATTCGACACCGACCAGCCCGGCGCCATGCCGGGTCGTTCGGTTTGCAGCAGGTCGCGCAGCACGTTGGTCACGTGCACACGGACCAGCACCGGGCACTCTGGCCGGATTTCGCCCATGACCATGGCGATGTGCAGGCTGCCGTCAACGAGGTCCTCGTAGGACACCATGCGAAAGCGCCCGAAAGCGGTGTCCACGTGCTTGTCGTGGCGGCGTGCAACGGTCTGGTCGTGCAGTGCGCGGTAGGCGATCAGGTCTGCGATGGTGCCGATACGCAGACCGTGCTGGGCGGCAAAGATTTCGAGTTCGGGACGGCGCGCCATGGTGCCGTCTTCGTTGACGATCTCGACGATCACGGCTGCGGGCTCGAAGCCCGCCAGCCGCGCCAGGTCGCAACCGGCCTCAGTGTGTCCCGCGCGGCGCAGCACGCCACCGGGCTTGGCCACCAGCGGGAAAACGTGCCCGGGCTGCACGATGTCGGTGGGGGTTGCCTGCCGCGCGACGGCAGCCAGCACCGTGGCAGCACGTCCCGCGGAGGTGATGCCCGGTTCCTGCAGGTTGGCAGCGTCTATCGAGACGGTGAAGTTGGTCTCGTGCTGCGATCGGTTGTCGCGCACCATCAGCGGTAGCGCAAGCTGCCGGGCGCGATCCATGGTGATCGGCATGCAGATGAGGCCGCAGGCGTGCGAGGCAAAAAACGTGATGATTTCGGGCGTTACGGCTTCTGCGGCGATGATCAGATCGCCCTCGTTCTCGCGGTCCTCATCGTCCATGAGGATGACCATGCGGCCGCGACGGATGTCCTCGATGATGTCCAGTACTGCGCTGATGGGCATGTGTTTCTGTCTCAGCGCGACGGCGGGTCCAGGAGTAACGTGAAGCGCTTGACCGAGCGGCCAGCGGGCCAGCGCACATCGAGCACGAAATCGAGGTAGGGCTCGCTCACGGGCTGGTCGCTGCTGACTCGCACGCTAGCCACGCCCTTGCTGTCGACCTGTAACGAAAACTTGAGTGCGCTGCTGGGGCCATTGAGGTCGATGCCGTAGGAGCGGTAGACGTCTTCGCTAGCACGTGCGACCTGGACATCGCTTTGAGTGAGAGCGCCCAGACGCCCCAGCGGCACGGTGGCCTCGAGTGCCTCGCCAAGCCGCGAGTGCAGCTCGATCTCGCCGACGCTGAGGGCGAGCGCTGAGCCTGCGCCCAGCGTGAATACGAGGGCTGCCAGAGCGCGCAGCAGGGATCTTGCTGTGTGCGAGATCATGGGCTTTCTCCCGAATGGGGTGTGGTCCGGAGTATAGGCAGCGGCGCCGTATGCCGCCACAGCATGCGCCGGTTACACTCGCGCTTTCCGCGTCTTTGGGGGCCTTGCCGATGACTACCGTCTTTGCCACACCTGCAGCGCTGTTGGGCGCCGAGGGCCGCGAGCTCGGACCTACCGACTGGCTCGAGATTACCCAGGACCGCGTGAATCTTTTCGCTGACGCCACCGGCGATCATCAGTGGATCCACGTTGACCCGGAGCGTGCGAAGGACGGGCCGTTCGGCGCCTGCATCGCACACGGATATCTCACGCTCGCACTGGTGAACCTTTTTCTGCCTGATCTGATGCGTGTCGATGGCGTCCGGATGGGCGTGAACTACGGTGTCGACAAAGTTCGTTTCCCGTCGCCTGTTGCCGTAGGCAAGCGCATTCGCGGTCGCGGCGAGGTGGTGGCCGCCGAGGAGATCAAGGGTTCGGTGCAGGCCATCGTCCGCGTGACCGTTGAGATCGAGGGCAGCGACCGCCCGGCTTGCGTGGCCGATACCATCAGCCGATTTTTCCCGGCCTGATCGGTTCGCAGCGGTACCAGGGCATGGCGGTCTGGATTCTGAAGACCGAGCCTGCGGACTGCAGCCTGGATGATATCCGTGATGTGCCTGGCGGCATCATGCGCTGGGACGGTATCCGTAACTACCAGGCCCGCAACAACCTGCGCGCGATGCGTATCGGCGATGCCTGTCTGGTCTATCACGCGGGCAGCCGCAGCGCCGGTATCGCCGGTATCGCTACGGTGGCTCGCGAGGCGTATCCGGATCCCGCGCAGTTCGATCCGGAAAGCCCCGGGTTTGACAACGCCGCCACGCCCGCCAAGCCGCGCTGGCTGGCAGTGGATCTCCGCTACCACGGACGATTCCTCCGCCCCTTGAGCGTCGCTGCCCTGCGTGAGCAACCGGCGCTGGAGGCGCTGGCGCTGCTGCGCCAGGGGCGCTTGTCGGTTTCGCCGGTAAGCGCGGAGCAGTGGCCTGTGCTGGCCGCTCTGCTTGGCGAATCGACGCCGTGACCACCGCGCTGATTCTTTCGGGCGGCGGCGCGCGCGCTGCTTATCAGGTGGGCGTGATGCGCGCCGCCATGGAGATCCACGGTCGCGACGAACTGCCTTTCGAGGTGATCTGCGGCACCTCGGCCGGTGCCATCAACGCGGTGTTCATCGCGGCAAATGCGCACCGCCCGCGTGAAGGGCTGGAGGCGCTGCTGCGCACCTGGCGGGGCATTACGCCGGCCGATGTCTACGACCCGCGTTGGCGTGCGGTGATTGGCAGCGTGGCACGGATCGTCCTCGCGCCATTGCGTCGTAGCGAGCGTGCGGCGCCGCGTGCGCTGCTCGACAGCGAACCCTTGCGCGGCATGTTGCGCAACTGGCTCGATTTCGACGCGGTCCGCGCCAACCTGAGCGGTGGGCGGCTGCAGTCGCTCTGCATCACGGCGATGGACTATGCCACCGGCGCCTCGGTGGCGTTCTACGAGGGCGGCAGCGTTGCGCCCTGGGATCGCGTCTATCGCCGCGGTGAGCCGGCACGGCTCGAGCACCAACACGTGATGGCCTCAGCTGCCATTCCCATACTTTTCCCGGCGCAGCGCATCGGCGATGCGTACTACGGCGATGGCGCGCTGCGGCAACTGCACCCCATCAGCCCGGCGCTCAAGCTGGGCGCCACGCGCTTGTTCGTGATCGGAGTGTCTGCCAGCCGTGTCGATTCTCCGCAGATGATCGAGCGTCGCCGCCCGAGTATCGGTCAGATGGCCGGTCATCTGCTTAACCGCGAGTTCATCGATAATCTGGAGGCCGATATCCTGCTCGCGGAGCGGATCAACACCATCACGGATGCGATGGACCCGGTAGCGCGCAAACGCGCGAATATGCAGCACATCGAGACTCTGGTGATTGCGCCCTCGGTACCGTTCAACGAGATCGCTGCCGCCTACATGGACGCCCAGCCACGCTCACTGAGATTGTTTTGGCGGCTGCTGGGTGCGGGCCCCCGGGGTGCGGGGGCGAGTTTTGCGAGTTACCTGATGTTCGATGGCAATTTCTGCGCCCGCTTGATGGATCTCGGCTACGCCGACACCATGCGTGAGCGCGAGCGGGTGAGGCTTTTTCTCGCTAATGGCAAGCCTGCGCTCAACCGCGCTCCATCAGGGCGTTGAGTCGATCCAGAGCGTCCACGTATTCCTCCATCAGGCGCTGCACGACGGCGCGGCTGCTCTCCATCTCGCGGATCTGACCGACCACCTGCCCGACCGGCAGGAACGCCACTTTTCGGGTGTCGGCGGTGGCAATGTAGCGGTGCGTGCGGCGGATGGCGTCGGCGCTCACCAGGCCCTGCAGGGGCATGCCCAAGGGCTTCGGCGTGTCGGGGCTCGCCCAGGCGTCGGTCCATTCATTGCGCAGCATGCGGCAGGGTTTGCCTGTCCACGAGGGTGAGCGCACGGTGTCCTCGCTGCTCGCGGCGTAATAGCAGGCTTTTTCTTCCGGCTCGGCTGCAGCTTCGGTCACGCCGAGCCAGAGTGAGCCAGTCCAGACGCCCGCCGCCCCCATGGCCATCGCCGCCACCACTTGTCTGCCACCACCGATGCCACCTGCGGCGAGCACGGGAGTAGGGGCTACGGCGTCGATGATCTGCGGCCAGAGCACGATGGACCCGACGTCACCGGTGTGGCCGCCGCCCTCGGAGCCCTGCGCGATGATGATGTCGACGCCGGCCTTTTTGTGGGCAATGGCCTGTTTCACGCGGCCACAGAGCGCGGCCACCAGGCGTCCGCTGGCGTGGATGCGGTCGATGACGTCTTTCGGCGGCGTGCCCAGGGCGTTGGCGATCAGCTTCACGCCCGGTCGCTCAAGCGCCACCTCGAGCAGTGGCGTTGCGGTTGCCTCGGTCCAGCCAAGAAGCCCCATGCGCTGCTCGGGATCCGGCCACTCGGGCACGCCGTGGTCACGGAGGAGTTTTTCGGCGAAGGCGTGGTGCTCCTCGGGCACCATGGCGGCGAGCATTTTCTCGAGTTCGGCGGGGTCGGTGTTGCCGAGGCCTTCGTACTTCTGCGGGATAACGATGTCGACTGCGTAGGGCAGTCCGCCGATATGCGCGTCGATCCAGTCGAGCTCCTCGCGCAACTGCGCCGGCGTGAAGCCCACGGCGCCCAGCACACCGAGGCCCCCGGCCTTGCTCACCTGCACCACCACATCACGGCAGTGCGTGAACGCGAAGATAGGCACCTGTATGCCGAGGCGATCGCAGATTTCCGTGCGCATGACGAGTCTCCACCAGCGTAGCGATTCGACGATGATCAACCGCAGGCCTCCCGCGCTGCAATGGGCGCTCGGGTCATTCCCGCCTGACCATTGCGGTCAGCGGCGTTGCCTGCGCCGCGCTGCGGAGCCTACACTTCGGAAGCCCCACTCACGGCCCGGAGACCCCGCCAATGGCAAGTGCCTTGCGCCTATGGAGCTTGCTCGCCGCGGCGCTTCTGCTGGCAGCCTGCGCGAGCGTGGTTGGCCCCGTCGAGGAGCCGGGTATCAGCATCACCTCGCTCAGGCTGTTGCCGCCCTCCGGCACGGAGCAGCGTATCGAGGTAGGCCTGAAATTCATGAATCCCAACGCTTTCGATCTCAAGGCCAATGGGCTGGTGATCACTGTGGGCTTCAATGACGTTCCGGTGCTCACCGGCGCCATTGCAGAGCCGCCGCTGATCCCCGCCTATGGCGAGCAGGACATGAAGATGGTGCTCTCTGCCAGCCTGCTGAACGGCATTCGCCTGGTGCGAACCCTGATGGAGCACCCCGAGGACCCGCTCAGTTATCGCCTCGATGCGCGTATCGACCTCAAGCTGCCTCTTTCCCGCAGCATCCGCATCCTGAAGCAGGGCGAGATCGCAGCGCATTCGCCTGCAAGCGATGCGCCGCCTGCCGCGAAGCCAACCCTGTGATCGATCGTCACGCCACTGCAGAGGAGATTCTCGAGGGGCTGGATCTCACCGGGATGCGCGCGTTGGTGACAGGTGCTGCGACGGGCCTGGGGCGCGAGACCGCGAGGACGCTTGCGGCACGCGGTGCGGCGATAACCGTAGCCGGTCGTGATGCCGGTCGGATGCGGACGGTGGCTGCGGAGCTTTCCAGTCTCAGCGGCAATGACCGCATCGATTGGCTTGAGCTCGATCTCGCCTCGCTCGATGCCGTGCGCGCCGCAGCGGCGAGATACCGCGATATGCACGGGCAGTTCAACGTGCTGATCAACAATGCGGGCGTGATGGCGTGTCCGCTCGCGCGCTCCGCTGAAGGCCACGAGATGCAGTTCGCGGCCTGCCACCTCGGGCATTTCCTGTTCACCTGCCTGCTCGTACCGGCGCTGCTCGAGGGTGCGCCGGCACGGGTCATCAACCTGACGTCGGCTGGCCACAAACTCGCGGATGTGGATTTCGATGACATCGACTATATGCGTCGTCCCTACGACAAATGGCAGGCCTATGGGCAGGCCAAGACGGCGAACATGCTGTTCTCGGTGGCGCTGCAGCGAAGGCTCGGTGCCTTGGGAGTGACGGTCAACGCGGTGCACCCGGGTGCCATCCTCGAGACCGGACTCGGCCGGCACCTCCAGCCCGAGGACTACCGGCTCCTGGCCATCCGCAGCGGCACCGACCGCGGCTACGACTTCAAGAGCCTGGGCGCTGGTGCCGCCACCACGGTCTGGGCCGCCACCGCTCCGCAATTTGCCGCGCAGGCGGGGCTGTATCTGGAGGATTGTTCGGTCGGTGTAGTAAACGAGGATGTGGTGGCGGGGGAGGGCGGCTATCGGCCCTACGCGCTCGATGCAGCAGCAGGCGAACGCTTGTGGGCGCTCTCGCAGGAGTGGGTCGGGGAACACTTCGGGTGGGGTGGACATGCCTGAGCATTGGTTGTTTTTTGCCTGCCTGGTGGCGGGCGGCTGGCTCTTCCACGATGGTATGAAGGTGCGTGAGCTCGCGCTACGAGCGGGTCGCGATTACTGCCGCACCATCGGCGTGCAGTTTCTGGATGATACCGTCAGCCGGCAGCGCATCGCGCTGGCGCGTGATGGTTCTGGCACCGTGCGTATTCGCCGCGATTATGGCTTCGAGTTCACCAGTGACGGTGATCGCCGCTACACCGGCGGTATCTCGATGCTGGGTTCCAGCGTGACGGGTGTGCAGGTGGAGCTCCATCGCATCCTGCATTGACAGGGGCGACTCAGCTCCAGCGTGAATGCGGCGAGAACTGCTGCCGTAGAAAATCCATCTGGTCGCCGCGGATGCGGTCGCCGTTGATCAGCGCCAGCCATTCGGCGGTGTTGGGTTGGTAAGGGATGGCCAGGATTTCCATCCCCGCTTCTTCGGCCAGGCGGTTGCCCTTGCGCTGGTTGCAGCGCCTGCAGGCTGTCACTACGTTGGTCCAGATATCCCTGCCGCCGCGAGAGCGGGGCACGATGTGATCGCGTGTAAGGTCTGGTTCCCGTGGGGCTTCGCCGCAGTACATGCAGACTTGCAGGTCGCGGCGGAAAAGGGCGCGATTGGTGAGCGGTGGTATCACGCGATGACGGTATGTCATGTGACCGCTGCAGGCGATGATGCTGTGGAGAGCGATCGAGGAGCGTTGACCGCTGCTGCGGGAGATGCCGCCCATCACGGTGCGCACGGTTTCTCCCAACGTCCAGGCGACCATGCCGCGGGCATAAAGACAGGTCGCGTGCTGCCAACTGAGCCACTCGACCGGCTGGCCCGCAATGCTCAGGCGCAGGATACGTGCGGCAGTCATACAGTGCCGCTCGTGGGTTTGTTCGTGGTTTCCCTGTAGGGGAAGGCGCTGTACTCCTGCTCTGTGTCGCGCCCGGTATCGTGCGCCCCCAAAGAC
>CAJADV010000449.1 GCA_903938575.1 uncultured Gammaproteobacteria bacterium | reverse complement strand
CGGCGTGGATGAACGCCATCGGCTCGAACATGATGTTCACCTCCAACACCATCGACCAGCCGGGTAAGTCGATTGCACCGGCGCTGCACGGCACCTGGCAGGCGGGGCCGCAGGTCTTCGACGACGCCGACACCTGGCTGCTCGTGGGCGTGAACCCGATCGTGGCCCACTCCGGTGGCGTGCCCAACCAGAACCCCGCCAAGCGCCTGAAGGACGCCGTGGAGCGCGGTATGAAAGTCGTGGTGATCGACCCGCGCCGCACCGAATGCGCCGAGCGTGCGTTTGTGCACTTGCAGCCCAAGCCCGGTGAGGACGGCGCCATCCTTGCTGGCATGATCCGCGTGATCCTCAAAGAAAATCTCTTCGATGCGGATTTCGTGCGAGCCAATGTGCAGGGCGTCGATGCGCTCGCGCAGGCGGTGGAACCCTACACACCCGAATACGTTGCCGAGCGCGCGCAGATTCCCGCCGCCGACCTCGTGCTCGCCGCGCGCACCTACGCACAGGCAAAGCGCGGTGGTGCTACGGCCGGCACCGGTCCCAATATGGCGCCGCACGGCAACCTCACCGAATACTTGCTGCTGTGCCTGATGAGTCTCTGCGGGCGCTGGCTGAAGGCCGGCGAGCGGGTTCCCAACCCGGGCGTGCTGGGGCCGAGCTTTGCGCCGCGTGCGCAGGCGAACGCGCCGTGGCCGGCGTGGGGCTATGGCGAGAAACTTCGCGTGCGCGGTTTAACCGATGCCGCCTGCGGCCTCGCCACCTCGGCGCTGCCCGATGAGATCCTGATGCCCGGTGCAGGGCAGGTGAAGGCGCTGATCTCCATCGGCGGCAATCCGCTGATGTCCTGGCCCGACCAGAACAAGACGCTGAAGGCGCTGAAGGCGCTTGAGCTCTTCGTCTGCCTCGACATCCAGAAAGTCCACAACAGCTGCCATCTCGCGGACTACACCATCGCCTGCACGCACAGCCTCGAGAGTCCGGCGATGACGCTGCCGAACGAGATGCTGAGTTATTTCGGCACCGGCTTCGGTTTCTCCGTGCCTTATGCGCAGTACGCCCCGGCGGCTGCCGCGCTGCCGCAGGGCGCCGATGTGGTGGAGGAGTGGGAGTTTTTCTACGGCATCGCCAAGCGCATGCAGATCGAACTGGAGATCAAGGTGGCCTACTCGTGGACCACTACCAGCGGCGAGCCGGCGCGTTACCGCTTCGACATGCAGAACAAGCCAAGTACCGACGAACTCTTCGAGGTGCTCTGTGATGGCGGTCGCGTTCCGCTCGCCACGGTGAAGGCCGAGCCGCAGGGGCGGGTTTTCGAGGGAGAGGACGTACACGTTGCGGCTGCCGAGAGTGGCCGCGAGGCGCGCCTGCAGGTCGGTGATGCCACGATGTGCGGCGAGCTCGGTGCCATCGCCGCAGAGCCCTCCGACAAGGACGCGGAGTTCCCTTTCCGCCTGATCAGCCGGCGCCTGCATCACGTGATGAACACCACCGGGCGCAACAACCCGCGGCAGATGCGCAAGCAGAGCTACAACCCCGCCTACATGAATCCCCTCGATCTGGCCGCGCTCGGCCTGGTCGACGGCGACGAAGTGCGCATCGCTTCGCGCTATGGCGAGATACCCGGCATCGTGGAAGCCGAGGCAGGCATACGCCGCGGCGTGATCTCGATGAGCCACTGTTTCGGGCCCGATCCGGAGCGGCCGGGGCCGGTGCGCGAGTTCGGCTCCAATGTGGCGCTGCTTTCCAGCGTGGAACACGAGGTCGATCCCTACAGCGGTATTCCGCGCATGAGTGCGATCCCGGTGCGGGTGCTTACAGCCTGAGCCGGCCGTCTCCCGGCCGTCGAGCTCAGTTGCGCCCGCGGAACGTGAGCGGGCTACCCAGGCGCCGCCTACCGAGCGCAGCGCCGGCAGCGCCCGCTTCCCAAGCGGGCTTCCCGGCAATGAACACATCGCTCACCACGCCATCGGAGCGATTAACCAGCTGCCTGGCCTGCAGGTCCTCGCGCCAGATGAGTGCACGGCCGGCGTCGCTGTCGTAGCAGGCGAGCGCGGCCGGATCGATCACCACGAGATCGGCACGGGCGCCCACCGCTATGGACCCCGCATCGATGCCGAAGAAGCGTGCCGGCGCCTGCGTGAGCCGGTGCACGGCCTGCGCCACCCGCTCGAGGGATTCCTCGGCGGCGATTTTCAGCGTGAGCAGGTTGCCATCGTAGAAGGCGAGGTTGGAGAGATGCGCGCCGCTGTCGTTGAAGCCAGGCAGGGTGTTGCGGTCGAATAGCAGTTCCCGCAGCCGCACGGGGTCGCGATTGGCCACCACGGTGCTCCAGCG
Source organism: uncultured Gammaproteobacteria bacterium (assembly GCA_903938575.1). Lineage (GTDB taxonomy): Bacteria > Pseudomonadota > Gammaproteobacteria > Pseudomonadales > UBA5518 > UBA5518. The sequence goes on along the minus strand of CAJADV010000449.1, from coordinate 244 downwards.
CAGGTTCTTGTCCCAACTCCGGAGCAGATGCACGAAGAACGCCGCCTCGTCGCCGATGGGGCGCGGGCAGGCATCGAAGAACACCGCCTCGGCATCCGCGGAGGCGCCGCGAGCCCCACTGGCCTGGAAGGCGAGCAGCCGTGCGTACACGGCTGCGAGTGTCTCTCCGCGCCAGGACGCGACCGGGCAAGTGTCGACGGTGATGTCGGCAAGGTCGCGCGAAAAATTGTCGAGCGGCATGCCG
>CAJADV010000448.1 GCA_903938575.1 uncultured Gammaproteobacteria bacterium | reverse complement strand
TGACTTCCACGGCTGCCTCTACTACGACGATCTGGTGAAGCAGGACCGCTCGCGCTGGTTCGTCGACCGCCTGATCGCGCAGTTGCACGCTGACCTGCCCGAATTGCGCAATTGCGCGGTGCCCGTGATTAACCGCGCAGCTGCGCGCTGTCGCTCGGAGACGCTGGTTGCCAGGCTGATGCATGACTTCGATGTCGCAGACCGCAATTACATCAAACCCGGTATTGGCGAAGCGACCCGTTCGCTACTGCGCCGGACGCCGAGGGTGCTGATTCTCAGAGATGCCGCCGCGCCGGCGGTGCGGCATCTCAAGCTGCTGGCCGATGAGCACGGTGTGCCCTTACGCGTCGATTCCAGCCTGCCGCTTAATGCAGCGGCAATCATCAGGAAGCTATCCGATGCTTGACGCGTATCGTCTCGGGGCCTCGCTGTACGTTCCTGCCATTCACGACAAGGTCGAAGCCACGCTCTCTGGCTTTGTGCTGCCCGGCGTGCGATCGCTGATCGCATGCACCGAGGACTCCATCGTTGAGGGCGATGTCGATCGCGCACTGCGCAAGCTGGCGGATTGCCTTCCGCGCTTGCCCGTCCGCGACGTGGGCCCGCTGCGGTTCGTGCGGCCGCGCAACGCCGAGGTGCTCGGCGAGATGTTGAAGATGCCGGCTATCGACCGGCTGCACGGCTTCGTACTGCCCAAGATCGATGCCGATACGCTGCCGGCATACGAGCAACAGCTCAAGGTGCACGATTTCTGGCTGATGCCGACCCTGGACACCTCGGCCGTTTTCGACCCTCTAGCCCTGCGCGAACTGCGGGAGCGGTTGCTGATGCCGTCGCTGAAACGCCATATTCTGGCGCTACGGATCGGCGGCAATGACCTGCTGCGCATGCTTGGACTCAAGCGTATGCGTGGCGTGTCGATTTACCAGACACCGGTGGGCGCTTTGATTCCCCAGCTTGTGTTGGCGTTCCGTCCGTTTGGCTTTCTGCTGACGGCGCCGGTGTTCGACCTGATCGATGACGAGGCGACGCTGGCTGCGGAAGTCGCACAGGACGTGCTGATGGGGCTGATCGGCAAGAGCGCGATCCACCCGAGCCAGGTCCAGATCATTGAGCGCGGACTTGCCGTGAGCGAGCAGGAGATCGAGGCCGCACGCCAGATCCTGGCGCCACGCTGCGAGGCGGTGTTCAAGCACCATGGTGCAATGATGGAGCGCAGCGTTCATACGCCCTGGGCAGAGGCGGTGCTGGCGCGGGCGTCGAACCGGCCCCCGCTGCAGTAGGCTGGGGTTAGACGATCCGCAGAAAGTGGTCTATGATCCGGCCAGCTGTTTTTTCAATAAAAACAGGAGGTTAATCATGACTAAATCCGAGTTGATCGAGCGTATCTCGCTGCAGCAGAAACAGCTCTCGCCCAAGGACGTCGAACTGGCCGTCAAAATGGTCATCGAATACATGGCAAACAGCCTTTCTTTGGGGGAGCGCATCGAAATTCGCGGTTTCGGCAGCTTCTCTCTCCACTACCGCGAACCCCGCCGCGGTCGCAATCCCAAGACTGGCGATGCGGTGAATCTCTCGGGCAAATATGTGCCGTACTTCAAGCCCGGCAAGGAAATGCGTGAGCGGGTTAACCAGAACGCCCATCAACAGATAACCGGCTGATCTGCGCCTTCCCGTGAGCAGGGTCTACCGGTTCCTGGCTTTTCTTCTCGCGCTTGCCGTCGCCGTTTGGGCCTTGTTCTTCTGCCTCGCCAATCCTGTGTCTGTGCCCCTCGATGTGGTGTTGCTGCGGCTTCCGGCCGCACCGCTCGCTGTCTGGGTGCTTGGGGCCTTTGTGCTGGGCGGAATTTGCGGGCTGCTGGCCTCCAGCGCCGCGCTCTGGCGGGCACGCCAACCATGATTACCCCACATCCCGCGCCTGGTTCCCGTCTCGTAGTGGCCCTCGATTACCCGGATGCCGCTCAGGCGCTCGGGATGGCTGATCGACTCGACCCAACCTTGTGCCGGCTGAAGGTGGGCAAGGAGCTGTTCACCGCGGCAGGCCCTGCGCTGGTGAAGGCACTTTCGGCGCGGGGCTTCGAGGTGTTTCTCGACCTCAAGTTCCATGACATCCCGCATACGGTAGCGGCTGCGGTGCGGGCTGCAGCCGCTCTGGGTGCCTGGATGGTCAACGTACACGCGAGCGGCGGGCGACGGATGATGGTTGCCGCGCGCGAGGCACTGGGGCCTGCCGCGCCCGGTGTGCCGATGCTGATCGCGGTAACCGTGCTAACCAGCATGGAGCAGGCTGAACTTGCCGAAACGGGCGTCAACGTGCCACTCGAACAGCATGTGTTGCGCCTGGCCACCCTCGCGCTCGACTGCGGGCTCGATGGCGTGGTGTGTTCCGCCCGTGAGGCGCCCCTCCTGAGGCACAGCCTTGGGCCAGGGCCGGTGCTGGTGACTCCCGGGATCCGCCCCGCAGGCAGTGATCCAGGCGACCAACGACGCACCCTTGGCCCGGCCGAGGCGATCGCCGTGGGCAGCGACTACCTCGTCGTGGGCAGGCCCATCACGGAGGCTCCCGATCCCTCCCTTGCAGTGAGAGCGATACTGTCCGAAATGTCCTACAGAATCACGGAATAGGCTGTGTTAGCGTGAATTCCGGTGCCATGGAGGTACCGGTTTTTGAATTTCATCAATTCATGGAGGATGACGATGAACGCCACACGTTTGCTCAAGGCATGTCTGCTCGGATCCGCTCTGCTCGTACTGCCGCCGGCCCAGGCTGCGGTTGCACCCAATGCCGCGCCGGCGGCGGGCTCGGAGCTGACCCGCCCCGTCAACATCAACACCGCGGATGCGGCCACACTCGCGCAGTCGCTTCGCGGCATCGGCCGCAGCAAGGCCGAGGCGATAGTCTCGTACCGCAGCGAGAACGGGCCCTTCAAGTCCGTCGACGATCTGGTGAACGTCAAGGGTATTGGCACCAAGACCCTGGAGCAGCTTCGCCCCCTGGTCGCACTCTGATAGCAATGACCTGTGCCGCGGCAGATCCTGTCCAGGCCTGTCCGCGGCCTTCTTCGCTTCACCCGCACGCCATGCTGCGGGCGTATAGCCCACCCTTTTTTCCCCGATCCAACGCGCGGCGCTGTTCCCGATGAATTGGGCACTGGTCCTCTCTGCGGGGCTTTGTTCTGCGCTGATCAGCGGGCTGTGGCTTCGCTGCGTGCGTCATCGTCTGGTCGACGTGCCCGGTGCGCGGAGCCTTCATCGCCAGCCGACGCCGACCGGGGGTGGGGTAGGGGTGAGTGCTGGCATGGTGCTGTTGCCGTTACTGGGGCCCGTGTGGGGCTTGTCCGCGTTTTCAGGCATGGATGCGACGCCTTTGTTGATCGCCACGCTCGTGCTGTCTCTGGTCGGTCTGCTGGACGATCTGCGCGGCTTGCCCGTCGTGCTGCGGCTCGTAGTCCAGGGGCTGTGCGCCGCGTGGGTGCTCAGTTCCATGGACGTGGTGCCGCAGGTTGCACTGGGTGTCGGCGCGGCAGTCTGGGCGCTTGGTTTGCTCTGGCTGGTGGGCTTTACCAATGTATTCAATTTTATGGATGGCATTGACGGGCTAGCCGCATCACAAGCTGCATTCGTCGGTTTCGCAAGCGCTTTTCTCTCCGTGCGAGCGGGTGCTGGAGCAGATCTGCCCCTGCTCTTGGCGCTTGCCGGCGCTTCCTCCGCTGGGTTCCTCTGCTGGAACTGGCCCCCGGCCAGGCTCTTCATGGGTGACGCAGGCAGCCTGCCTCTGGGTTTCATGTTGGCCGCTCTCGGGCTTGCCTGTGTCCTGCGCGGCCTGCTCTCGATCTGGTGCTTGCTGATCCTCTGGGCACCCTTTCTGTGCGACGCCGGAGTCACGCTGCTGCTGCGTACGTTGCGAGGTGCCGCGATCCTGCGTCCGCATCGGGAGCATGCCTACCAGCGGCTCGCCACGGCACTGGGTGCACATCGCGCAGTCACCCTTGGCGTGCTTGCGGTGGATCTGTGCTGGCTGTTGCCGCTTGCCTTGCTTGCCGAGGGTCGCCCGGAGTGCGCGCCGATGGCGGCGTTGGTGGCGCTGGTTCCGCTGCTTGCGGGCGTCGTCGTGCTGTCCTTGCGTTTGCCGGCTGATGGGGCTGTCGTGGAAGTGCCCGCGCGCACTGATTGACGGGGCGGGTATACTGCCGGCGTCAAGCTGAGCCATTTGACGTAGGTGTGGAGCAGATGATCCAAGTACCCAAGGAGCGGGAATTGCGCGCTGTACTGCACCCCGCCGCAGATTTCGTTCTGCTTCTGCTGCGACGCCTCAAAGATGTCCCGCGCAATCTGCGGCAGGCCTGTGTGCTGGGCCTGGACCTGATCTCTATCCCCCTTGCTCTGGCAGCGGGCCTCTGGCTCAAGACCGGGGCCATCAGACCTCCCGCACTGGTTGATTACGCGGTTCTCAGTGTGACAGTGCTGTCCTCTGCGGTGATTTTCCTGCGGCTTGGCCTCTACCGGGCCATTATCCGTTTTATGGGCCATGAGGCAGTTCTCGCCGTCGTCAAGGGTGTGACCCTGTCGGCACTGGTGCTCGCGCTTGCCATGGGCCTCAGCGGCGCGCCCTTCGTCCTGTCTCTCCCCATCATCTACTGGGCTTTCATGCTGGTGTTCGTGGGCGGTACCCGACTCGGCTTGCGCAGCGTGTCCCGTAGCATTCGCAAGGGTGGCTCGCGGAGGGTGGCCATCTACGGGGCGGGGTCGGCAGGCCGGCAATTGCTCAGCGCCCTCCAGCACGGAGATCAGTATGCCCCGGTCATATTCATTGATGACAACGCGCTTCTGCGTGGTCGCGTGATCAGTGATGTGCCGATCGTATCCTTCAACGATCTCCCCGCGATCATCGAACGCCATGAGCTTTCCGAGGTTTTCCTGGCGATGGCATCCTTGGGCCAGAAGCGACGCCGCGAGATCGTCCGGTTACTGTCAGACTTTCCCGTACAGGTGCGCTCGATACCATCCTTTGAAGACCTGATGAGCGGTCGTGCGTCCATCGGCCAGATGCAAGACGTGTCGCTGGATGATCTGCTGGGGCGCGAGCCGGTTCTGCCCAGGCCCGAGCTTGTAGGGCAGTGCATACGGGGCAAGACAGTGCTGGTGACTGGTGCGGGGGGCTCGATCGGGTCGGAGCTGTGCCGGCAGATTCTTGCCAACTCGCCCGCCGAGCTGTTGCTGCTCGACTCGAGCGAATATGCCCTCTACGAGATCGAAAAAGAATTGGGCGAGCAGGTCCTGTCGGCGGGTTGCCGGACGCGATTGGTCCCTCTCCTTGCCTCTATCCAGGATGAGGGGCGGATGCGGCGGGTGATGGCTCAGTTCCGCGTGCAGACCGTGTATCACGCGGCCGCCTCAAAGCACGTACCCATCGTCGAATACAACGTCATCGAGGGTGTGCGAAACAATGTGTTCGGTACCCTGAACCTTGCGCGCGCTGCGATTGCCACGGGTGTCGAGACTTTCGTTCTGGTGTCCACGGACAAGGCAGTGCGTCCCGCCAACACGATGGGCGCGACCAAGCGTGTTTCTGAAATGATGATGCAGGCGCTGGCGGCGGAGCGCATAGGGCCTCGATTCGAGGTTGTGCGCTTTGGCAATGTGATCGGTAGTTCCGGTTCGGTGGTGCCGCTGTTCCGGGAACAGATCGCACGTGGCGGTCCGGTCACGGTGACTCACCTGGATGCCGAGCGCTTTTTCATGACCGTTGCAGAAGCCGCTCAACTCGTGCTTCAGGCCGGCGCTATGGGTGGCGGGGGTGACGTCTTCGTGCTTGATATGGGGCAACCTGTCCGCATTGCCGATCTGGCGCGGCGAATGATTCACCTTTCCGGTCTGGATGTGCGCGAGGCCGCCAGTCCGCTGGGTGATATCGAGGTGCGCGTGATCGGTTTGCGTCCTGGCGAGAAGGTGCGCGAGGAATTGGTCACCAATGGCGAGATCAGTGCCACCGCCCACCCCATGATCATGCGAGCGCTGGAAGATTTCGTACCCTGGCCGGAGCTGGAGTCGAATCTGCAGCAGCTGGCGGCAGCCTGTGAAAACTAC
>CAJADV010000447.1 GCA_903938575.1 uncultured Gammaproteobacteria bacterium | reverse complement strand
GCCCGGTCGATCTTGATTCCGCCCGCGAGGCAATCCTGCGTCAGGCGCCGAAGGTCTCGGCCTTCGCCATCTCGGGTACCTTCGGCGTGCGCAACCCGGCCCACGAACTGGCACTGCGCGCACTGGTGCGCGAACTCTGCGACCGCCCGGTGACCTGTGGCCACGAACTCGCGTCCAGCTTGGGCGCACCTCGCCGCGCTCTTACCGCGGCGCTCAACGCGCGCATGATTTCGCATGTCACCACGCTCATCGCCTCGGTGGAAGCGACGCTCGCACGCTTTCGCATCGACGCCCCGCTGATGATGGTCAAGGGTGACGGCTCGCTTACCAGCGCGGCAAGCGCGCTACAGCGTCCCGTGGGCACGGTGCTCTCGGGCCCTGCCGCGAGCGTGATCGGGGCCTGCGCGCTCAGCGGGCGCAGGGACGGCGTGGTGGCCGACATGGGCGGCACCACCACCGATATCGCCATCGTGCGCGACGGCCGCCCGGCGCTTGCCTTCGACGGCGCGATGATCGGCGGCTGGCGGCCGATGGTCGAAGCCGTGCGCGTCTACGCCATCGGCCTGGGAGGGGATTCCGAGCTGCGCTTCGAGGGCAGCGGCGCAGGCACTATCCTGATCGGCCCGCGTCGCGTGGTGCCGCTCAGCCTGCTCGGCCACCAGTACCCCTGGACCATCGAGGTGCTCGAGCGCCAGGGCAAGGAATCCCCGCATCCCAGCCAGGCGCGTTTCGGCCTGCGGCTGCAGGCCGACGAGGCGCTGCTCGCGCAGCTCTCGCCCACCGAGGAGATCGCCTGGGAGAAACTCTGCGCGGGCCCCGTGGATATCGAGTGCGCCAATGTCAGCGACCGCCCGCTCGCCCGTGCCGTCGCCAAGCTCGAACGCAAGGGACTCGCGATCTACAGCGGCTTCACGCCCACAGACGCCGCGCACGTACTCGGCATGTCGAACCACTGGAGCCTCGACGCGGCACTGAAGGGCGCACTGGTGTGGTCGCGGCAGATGCGCCAACTTCACGGTTACGGCCGCTGGGCGGAAGGCGATGCCACCGGCCCCGCGCAGAAAGTCTTCGAGGCGGTGGTTGATGCCATCTGCCACAAGCTGATCGAGGCGGGTCTGAACGACGCCGGTCATATGAACGAGCAGAATGCCGCGCGCGTGGCACGCCTGCTGGCGGCCATGGTGCTAGAACGTGGCCGCCGCCCCGACGAAACCCCCACCCCGGTCTTTGACCTGCGCTTCGCCGGCGACCTGCCGCTGATTGCCGTGGGCGCGCCCGCCGCAAGCTGGTACCCGGGCGTCGCGCGGGCACTTGGCGTGGATCTGGCGGTACCCTCACATGGCGACGTGGCCAATGCCGTGGGCGCGGTGCTGGGCGAGGTGAGTCAGCGCGTGCACCTCACCGTCACGCAACCGCAGCGCGGCGTGTTCCGCGTCTTCACCACCGCAGGCCCGACGGATTTCGCCGCGCTGCCTGAGGCGCTCGTTCACGCCAGCGAAGTGGCCTCGCGCGAGGCCACCGCGCTTGCCGTCGAGGCCGGTGCAGCCGGGATCCGCGTCCTGTTGGGGGTCGATAACACAAGCGCCATGGACGATGCCAACAACAGCGTATTCTTCGAAGCCCGCGTGAGCGCCGAGGCCACGGGCAAACCGCGGGAGGCAGCGCGATGAAGCCAATCGTACGCAAGCTCGAAGACCAGCCCTGGGATGCCTGGCCCGACTCGCAGCAGGCCGAGCGGGGTGCGTTGCGGTGGCGCGATCTTTTCGCCGGCAATCCCGAGGACGGCGCCAACACCACCCTCGGCATCGCCACCCTGCGCTGCGGCGAGACACTCGAACCCCACCGCCACTCCGAGCCCGAGACCTACTACACCCTCGCAGGCCGCGGCATCGTCACCATCGACGGGGTGCCGCACCCGGTAGCGCCCGGCACGGCAATTTATATCCCGGGCGATGCCGAACACGGCATCCGCAACGACTACGACGAAGAACTGCAGATTCTCTACGTCTTCGCCGTGTCGGACTTCAACCAGGTGGTCTACCGCTTCTGACCGAGGGCTTGCCCATGGATTTCGCGCTTTCCGAAGAACAACGCCTCATCATCAAGACCACGCATGATTTCGTGGTGAACGAACTCTACCCGCACGAGGCCGAGATCGAGACCACCGGCGTGCTGCGCCCGGAGCTGCGCGATGCGCTGAAGGAAAAGGCCATCGCTGCCGGCCTCTACGCCGCCAACATGCCCGCCGAAGTGGGCGGAGCCGGACTGGACACCCTCACCTGGGTGCTCTACGAAAAAGAACTGGGCCGCACCAACTACGCGCTGCACTGGACCTGCGTGGGTCGCCCCTCGAACATCCTGATGGCCTGTCGGGGCGAGCAGCGCGAGAAATACCTGCTACCCGCAGTGCGCGGCGAACTGGCCGACTGTCTCGCCATGACGGAGCCGGACGTGGGCTCGGATCTTCGTGGCATGAAGACCTTCGCCCGGCGCGATGGCGATGACTACGTGATCAACGGGGTCAAGCATTTCATCAGTCATGCTGACGAGGCGGGCTTCACGGTGCTCTTCGCCGCCACCGGCGAGGAAGAAACCTCCCACGGCCGTAAGCGCCTTATCACCGCCTTCCTGATCGACCAGGACACGCCCGGCTTCACGGTGCGCGATGGCTACCGCAACGTTTCGCACCGCGGTTACACCAACGCCATTCTCGAGTTCAACGACTGCCGAGTGCACAAGTCGCAGATCCTCGGCGAGGAGCACCGCGGCTTCGAGGTGGCCAACGAATGGCTGGGTGCCACGCGCCTGCAGGTGGCGGCCACCTGCCTCGGCCGCGCCGAGCGCGCGCTGGGACACGCCAAGCAGTGGGCCGTGGATCGCAAGCAGTTCGGCCAGCAAATCGGCAAGTTCCAGGGCGTGTCCTTCAAGCTCGCCGACATGGCCCTTGAACTGAAGGCAGCCGAACTGCTCACGCTGGAGGCGGCCTGGAAGTTCGACCAGGGCACGGTCACCGACATGGATATGGCGATGGCGAAGTTGAAGGCCAGCGAGATGCTCGCCTTCGTGGCCGATGAGGCGATCCAGATCCACGGCGGCATGGGGCTCATGTCCGACCTGCCGCTGGAGCGCATCTGGCGCGATGCGCGCGTCGAGCGCATCTGGGAGGGCACCTCCGAGATCCAGCGCCACATCATCTCCCGCGCGCTGCTGCGGCCACTGGGCGGTTGAGCAGCGCGGCGCGGGCATGTCGATGAACAACGAACTCCACCGCCTGCTGAACCCCTCCTCCATCGCCTTCGTCGGCGGCGGCGAATGCGCCATCGCGATCAAGCGCTGCCTGGAGTTCGGCTTTGCCGGACGGCTGTACGCGGTGAACCCGCGGCGCCCGGAACTCGGCGGCATCCCCACCGTAGCGAGCGTGGATGACATCGACGGCCCCATCGATGCAGCCTTCGTGGCGGTGAAGCGCGAACCCACCGTAGAGGTGGTGCGCGCGCTGCGTGCCAAGGGCTGCGGCGGCGCCGTGATCTACGCCTCGGGCTTTGCCGAGACCGGCGACACCGCGCTGCAGGACGAACTACTGGCGGCGGCCGATGGCATGCCGCTGGTGGGACCCAACTGCTACGGTTATGTGAACGGCCTCTCCCGTGCGGCGCTCTGGCCCGACGAGCACGGTATCGCCACCTGCGAGCGCGGTGTCGCCATCGTCACGCAGTCCGGCAACATCGCCTGCAATCTCACCATGACGCGTCGCGGCCTGCCGCTCGCGCTGGTGTGCGCCATCGGCAACCAGGCCGATGTCGATATGGCGCGTATGGTGGAAGCACTGGCCGCAGATTCCCGCATCACGGCCATCGGTCTGCACATCGAGGGTCTGCCCGACGTGGCTGCTTTCGATCGCGCGGCGCGTGCGGCGCGCGCGGCACGCAAGCCGCTGGTGGCGCTGAAAACCGGCCGCTCCGAGCAAGGAGCACGCGTCACGATGAGCCACACCTCGTCGCTGTCGGGCAGTGATGCGCTCTACTCCGCTTTCTTTGCGCGGCACGGCATCGCCCGGGTGGATACCGTGAGCGCCTTCGTCGAGACGCTCAAATTCCTGCATTTCGGCGGCCCCAGCGCGGGCGGCCGGCTGGTCTCGATGAGCTGCTCCGGCGGCGAGGCGGCATTGGCAGCGGACCTCGCGCTCGGACGCGGGCTGCACTTCCCGCCTTTCGATCCGCCTACGCGCGAGCGAGTCGCGGCCACGCTGAACGAATTCGTGAGCATCGACAATCCGCTCGACTACCACACCTTCATCTGGAACCAGCCCGAGAAACTGCTCGCCACTTTCAGCGCGGTGCTGGGCGGGAATTTCGATACCGCGATGCTGATCCTCGATACGCCCACCAGCCCGCACATGTTGCCCGACGCCTGGATGGCGACGGCGCGCGCGCTGATCGAGGCGTCGCGGCGCACCGGCATGCGCGCGGCGGTAGTGAGCTCGCTGCCCGAGGGCATGCCGCTCGAGCTTGCCGCCGAGTTGGGCGAGGCCGGCGTGGCGCCGATGATCGGCATGGACGATGCACTCACCGCCTTCGAGGCCGCGGCGCAGATCGGTGCCTGCTGGGCCGCAGACGACGAGCCACCGCTGCTCCGTGTGCCGGTCGTGCGTGGCGGAGCGCTTGAGACCATCGGCGAATTCGCGGCAAAACGCCTGCTCGCACGCCACGGTCTTGCCGTACCCGAGGGCGTGGAGTGCGCCCCGGACGAGGCTGTCGCGGCCGCCACGCGCATCGGTTATCCGGTGACACTGAAAGTCTCTTCCGACGCGATCGCGCACAAGACCGAATCCGGCGGCGTGCTGCTGGATCTGGGCGACGCGGATGCGGTGGCTGCGGCGGCCGCGCGTCTCTGCGCGCTGGCGCCGCGTCTGCTGGTCGAGCGCATGCACAAGGGTGCTGTGGCCGAACTCATCGTCGGCATCACCAGCGACACGCAGTTCGGCAGCGCGCTGGTGATCGGCGCAGGCGGCGTACTCACCGAACTGCTCGCGGATTCCGTGACACTCTTGCTGCCCGCCACGCGCGCGGAGATCGAGACCGCGCTCGCCTCGCTCAAGGTATGGCGGCTGGTGACGGGCTTCCGCGGGAAAAGCGGGGATAGCAACGCGGTCATAGGCGCCATCGAGTCCATCGCCGCGTTTGCCATCGAAAACGAAGGACTCGTCGAGGAACTCGACGTGAACCCGCTGCTGGTATTCCCTGACGGCGCCGTCGCCGTCGATGCCCTGATCAGGATGCGCACGCCATGAACGCAGCAATTCGCACCGAGCGCCGCGGTCGCGTGCTCGAAGTGACCATCGACCGTCCGAAGGCAAACGCCATCGACGCGGCCACCAGCCGCATCATGGGCGAGGTTTTCGCGGGCTTCCGCGACGACCCGGAGCTGCGGGTGGCGATCCTCACCGCGGCAGGCGAGAAATTCTTCTGTCCCGGCTGGGATCTCAAGGCTGCTGCAGACGGCGAGCCACCGGACGCGGACTACGGCGTGGGCGGCTTCGGCGGCCTGCAGGAACTGCCCGGCCTGAACAAGCCCGTGATCTGTGCCGTGAACGGTATCGCCTTCGGCGGCGGCTTCGAGATCATGATCTCCTGCGACATCATCCTCGCCGCGGAACACGCGACTTTCGCGCTGCCCGAGATCAACTCCGGCACCGTCGCAGACGCCGCCACCATCAAGCTGCCGCGTCGCATCCCCTACCACGTGGCCATGGAAATGCTCTTCACCGGTCGACGCTTCGATGCGACCGAGGCAAAACAGTGGGGCCTGGTGAACGAGATCGTGCCGGCGGATGCCCTGATGACGCGCGCGCGGGAACTCGCCGAGATGCTCGCCGACGGCCCACCGCTGGTGTTTGCGGCGATCAAGGAAATCGCGCGGGAGACGGCGCATCTGCCCGTGCAGCAGGCCTTCGACCTCGTTACGCGGCGCAAGTTGAAGACCGTGGATGTGCTCTACGCCAGCGAAGACCAGCTGGAAGGCGCACGCGCCTTTGCGGAGAAACGCAAGCCGCAGTGGAAGGGGCGCTGAGGCGCTTCAGTCGCGGGCATGGCCCGCTCCTACGAGAAGAGGTCGCGGGCATGGCCCCTACGAGAAGAGGTCGCGGGCATGGCCCCTACGAGAAGAGGTCGCGGGCGTGGCCCGCTCCTACGGGGAAAGGTAGCGCGACACTTGAGTAGGAGCGGGCCATGCCCGCGACAGTGTCGCGCGAGCCGCAGCCTCCACCTCAGTCAGCCGCGGCTATGACGTCGATCTCCACCATCAATCCCGGCAGCGCCAGGGCGCGCACTTCCACGATGGTATCTGCGGGCCACGGCGCGCTGAAATAGCGTTTGCGCGCCTCGACGATCTGCGGGAAGTTGCCCATGTCGGTGAGGTAGATCGTGACTTTCACGATGCGGCTGCGACTGCTGCCACCGGCCGCGAGCACGCGATCGATGTTGATGAACGTCTGCGCGAGTTGCGCCTCGAAATCCCCCTCGCCTACCAGCTCGCCCTGCTCGTTTATCGCCGCCTGACCGGAGAGGAAGATGAGCCCTCCCGCACGCCAGCCGGGTGAGATTGCGTAGGGCGCGAGGGGGTCGGGATCAACCCGGATGACGACCGGGGACTGTTCCATCGTGATCTCCTCTTGCGTGATTGCCTGTCAGCTGAGGACGGCCGTGAAAATCAAGCGCATCGGCAGGCGCGATGGCCAGTCTCACCGTGAACCAGAATCGCGAGCCTTGGCCGGGAACGCTCTCCACGCCAACGCCACCCTGCATGAGTTCCGCCAGTTGACGCACGATCGCCAGGCCAAGACCGCTGCCGCCCTGGCGCCGGGTCAGCACCTCCTCGACCTGCGAGAACGGTTCGAAAAGCAGATGAAGGCTCTCAGGGGCTATGCCGATGCCGGTGTCGGTCACAGCGAATTCCACGACGACGGTGTCGTTCTCGCGCTGCAATTCGCGGGCTGTCAGGTTCACCCCGCCCGCCTGCGTGTACTTGATCGCGTTGCCCACGAGATTGGCAATCATCTGGCTGAGACGCAGATCATCACCCGTATAGCGCAACGGCCCCTCGTCCAGGCACACGGCCCCCAGCCACAACTGCCGCGCACGTGCCGCAGGCGCGAACAGTCGAACGGTCTGCTGCAGGAGCTCGCGGCAGTCAAAGGT
>CAJADV010000446.1 GCA_903938575.1 uncultured Gammaproteobacteria bacterium | reverse complement strand
TGAATGCCCGCCAGTCGAACTCGGCTGGGCGCTTGAAGTGTTTCCCGGTCGGCGCGACTTTCCCGAACCGCGATAGCGCGAAGGTTTTGTCGCTCCCCCGGCTGCGAGCGAGCACATACCAGTTGCCGTGGTAGGCGAGCAGGTGAAGGGGCTCGATCTCGTAGGAGCCGCTCTTGCCATCGAACCGCCGGTAGTCGGCCCGCAAAATGTCCTGGCGTTCGATGGCCCGCGCCATGGCTTCCCAGACGGCGGGGTCAATGACCACGCGGTCTTCGGCCTGCACGCTCATGTGCTCGGTGAGCGCGTCCAAGCTCACTGCGAATGTCCCTTCCAGTGACCCGGCGATTTTATCAAGGGTCGAGCGCATGTCCATCTCCAGCGGAGTCCCCTCGAAGGAATGCAGCATCTTGCGGGCCAGGCTGAAGCTGAAGACCTCTCGGCGGCTGAGGTTCACCGGGGGCAGGTCGTAGGTGGCGTCGGTGAGGCGGTAGCCGTGCCGTGCTGGCTCGTAAGCGATCGGGGCGCGTTCCTCGTCGCGCAGGAAATCGAGGTCGCGGGCGAGCGTGCGCGGGCTCACCTCCAGCTCCCGGCGGAAGTCGCTGCGGTTGGGCAGCCGTCCGCCGGCCATGCCTTCCCGCACCATCGCGATGATGCGGCGCAGGCGGTGATATTGGGAACGGTTTTGCGGGGTTTCGGGGCGCATTTTTTCTTATAATTTTCTCAATTTATTTTTGAGGGTATGCCGTTATTTGGCACACCCTGTTTTTTATCATAGCGGGTATGGAGGCTCAAGCATACCGTGCCCGCAGGCCGAAACTCTCCCCGCTCTGGCAATGCCTGGACGCGCATTTTGACACGTTCCTGGACATTTACCCCGAGGCCTACGAGCGCGATTTCGGGTTCCTGCGACCGATCATCCCGGAGGTCGTCGGCAAGTTCATGGGCTGCGGGGATTTTGCCAACGGCTTCGCCCGTGTGCGCTGCGATCACTGCGCCCATGAGTATTTGCTGCCTTTCTCGTGCAAGGGCCGCTGGTTCTGCCCCTGCTGCCACCAGAAAAAGGTGCAGCTCTTCGGCGCGCTGCTGGCCGAGACCGTCCTTGCGCCCGTGCCGCACCGGCATTTCACGTTCACGATCCCCAAGATGCTGCGCCCGTATTTCCGATTTCATCGCGGGCTCATCAAGGAACTCTGCCGCATCGCCCACCGCTGCCTGGCCGAGTTCCATCGCACCACGCTCGGGCTGCCCGAGGGCACGACCGGCGTCGTCATGGCCATTCATACCTTCGGCGAATACCTCGACTTCCACCCGCACCTCCACGCGCTGGTCGCAGACGGGCTCTTCGTGGATAGCGGGCTTTTTCATGTGATGCCCGACGTGAGCCTCGCGCCGCTGGAGGAACTCTTCCGCGCACGGGTCATCACATTTCTGGTCAAGAAGGGACTCCTGCCGCCGGAGCGCGCCCGGATGCTGCGCGGATGGACGCACTCTGGGTTCAACATCCACCGCAGCCGTCGCGTTCCGCCAAGCAGCCGCGAGGATCCGCCTTCGCGCTTCTCGCGCTCCGGCGGGACAAGCATGGAGCGGCTGGCCCAATACATCATCCGCAACCCATTTTCAGTCGATAAAATGCAGCCCAACAGCTCCGGGGACTCGATCATTTACCGCTCCGGGATGAACCCGAAGATCCAGCGCAATTTTGAAGTGTTCAGCCCCTGCGACTTTATCGCCCGCATCACCCAGCACATCCCGGACAAAAGCTTCCAGCTCGTGCGCTACTACGGATGGTATTCCAATAAGATGCGCGGCCAGCGGCTCAAGCAGGCGGATGCTGAACCCGTGGACGTGCCCGAGGGCGATGTTATCGACGTTTCCGCATTCAAACCCCGCCGGATTCCGTCAAAGAAGTGGCGCGAACTCATCAAGAAAGTCTGGGAAGCCGACCCGCTTCTGTGCCCGCAATGCCACAAGGAGATGCGCATCGTCGCCCTCATCGACGAGGCCTCTGTGGTCGAACGCATCCTGCGCCATCTCGGATTGTGGGAGGCCGGCGTGCGCGTGGACGCCGCCCGCGACCCGCCCGAGCCCGACGAGCCGGTCATCGAACCTTGGCTCGACGATCCATTCCCCAACTACGACAACGAACCGGTGCTCGCAGAAAATTGAGAACCCCGGCAGCGGCAAGGTGCGCCCTGGAGGCTCGCATTTCCAGCCTACCCCCTCGCCAGACCCGGCATTTTGGGGTGCGG
>CAJADV010000445.1 GCA_903938575.1 uncultured Gammaproteobacteria bacterium | reverse complement strand
TGCCCGTGCAGGCGGCGGCAGCCCAGCTCGAGCAGCTGCTGGTACCGGGTGCACCCCTGCCACCTCGACGCACACTTGACCCCGGCGTCGAGTCGCTGCAGGAGGAGCTGGTGCGGATAGTGAGGGAGCTTTCGGCCGCGCTGGAGCGCGAGGCTCAAAACCCCGCGCCACCCCCGGTTGCCGCGCCGGCGGTGGCCACGCTCGAGGGTGGCGAAGTGGAGCTTTGGCTGGGACCCGACGCGGAATGAGCGCCGGCGCTGCGTCGAGCGCAGAGCCGGTTTCTCCCGAGATGGCCACAGCACCGACGCGGCCTCCGGCGGCCGGTTGAGGGCGGTGCTGATCCATCGCCTCGAGGGTCCGGGCGGCAAAGCTCCTGAGGCCTCAGCGTTATGGGGGAGCCCCCGTCCAGTCATCTGCAAACGTGTTTGAAAACTCGCCCCCGCAGGGCCCACAATGACCCCTCGGATTCCGAGGACTCAACCATGAGCGATGCCCGCCCCGCAGCGGCCGCGGCTACACGCCCCGTGGTGCTTCTGGTCGACGATACCCCTGAGAACCTTTCGGTGCTCGGGGAGTTGTTGCAGCCGCTTTATCGCGTACGCGTTGCCAACTCGGGAGCCCGGGCGCTCAGCGTGGTTGCCAGCGAGCCGCGCCCGGACCTGATCCTGCTCGATGTGATGATGCAGGACATGGACGGCTATGAGGTGATCCAGCGCCTGCGCGCCGACGCCGCCACGCGGGACATCCCGGTGATATTCGTCACCGCGCTCGATGCCACCGAGGACGAACGCAAGGGCCTTGAACTCGGCGCCGCCGACTACATCACCAAGCCGGTGCGCCCGGCGATCATGCACGCGCGGGTCCGCGCCCAGCTCGAATTGAAGCAGGCCCGTGACCGCATGCGCGACGAGAACGTCTGGCTCGAGGCGCAGGTGACGCTGCGACGCGATGAGAACCAGCGCCTGCAGGACGTCTCTCTACGCGCGCTCGCCAGCCTCGCCTCCACCCGCGACAACGAGACCGGCAACCACATCCTGCGGACGCAGGGCTACGTCAAGATCCTGTGCGAGCACCTCGCCGCCCGCGGGCGTCACCCCGGCACGCTCACCCCCGACGGCATCCGGTTCATCACGATGGCCGCCCCGCTCCACGACATCGGCAAGGTCGGCATCCCCGACAACATCCTTCTCAAGCCCGGCCCGCTCGATGATGCGGAGTGGGTGATCATGCGCACCCACGCCGAAATGGGCGCGCAGGCGATCGAGCGCGCCATGGCCGAGGACGGGGGCGACACCAAGCCCTTCGGCTTCCTGTTGGCAGCCATCGAGATCGCGCATTTCCACCACGAAAAATGGGATGGCAGCGGCTACCCGCGCGGACTCATCGGCGAGGCTATTCCGCTGCCGGCCCGGCTGATGGCGTTGGCCGACGTCTTCGATGCGCTGATCAGCCGCCGCGTCTACAAGCCGCCATTCCCGCTGGAAAAGGCCGTGGAGCTCATTCTCGAGGGTCGCGGCAGGCACTTCGATCCCGAGTTGGTCGATGCCTTCGTCGAGCGACAGGACGAATTTTTTACCGTGGCCCGGCAGTATGTCGATCACGATGACTGAGGGGCTTTTCCGCCCCTTCCGACGCGGCCTGGCGGAGCACGAAGGCTTCGCCACAGGCCGCGGCACAGTAGCCTGGGCAGCGATGCTCATAGCACTCCTGTGCGTGGCGGCGCCGGCTCAGGCCTTGCTCCGCATTGCCACGCTCTCCAATCTGCCCGGCTTTGATATCGAGGCCCGCAACCGCGAGATCCGGGACCATTTCACGGCTGGCCTCGGCGAAGACCGGGTCGAGATACGCAGCTTCACGGATGAGATGTCGCTGGTCGACGCCGTGCTGCGCGACGAGGCCGATGTGGTCGCGGCTGATCCGGGCGTGTGGGTCTATCTTTCGCACCGGCTCAAGCTCGGCCCTCCTATCGCCAGCATTGTGCGCAGCATTGACGGCCAATCGCTTCGCATGGCGGGCGGTGTGGTGCTGGTGCGGGCCGACAGCGATGCCACACGGGATCTGCGTGACCTGCGCGGGCTGGGCATTGGCATCGGCTCGCGGCTGTCGGTCGCCGGCTACCAGGCGCAGGCGGAGGCGGCCCTGGAGCAGGGGCTGGATGTGGCGAAGGACGCCCGAATCACGGCGATTTCCGGCGGCCAGACGGGGCTGGTCGATGCCTTGCGCAGCCGTCGCGTCGACGCGATCTTCATGCGCAGCGGACCGTTGGAGATCATGCAGAAGACAGGGCTCGTCAAACCCGACGAGTTCAGGGTGCTGAACCCCCAGACCTTCGCGGAATTCCCGCTGGCCTCATCGACGCGCCTCTACCCGGAATTTGCCGTCTTCGTGCTGCCCCATGTCTCCCGGGAGCTCAGTGCACGGATTGCCGGACTGCTGCTGGGCACGCCGCGCGAGTCCCCGTTCTTGCTGCGGGGCTTAGTCACCGCCTTCGAGCTGCCCTACGACTACGCGCCGGTCGAGGCTCTCGCCCGCACCCTGCGACTGCCGCCCTTCGACGCTGCCACCAAGGTGAGCCTTGCGGATGTCTGGAAAGACGATCCCTTGGCGCTGCAGATCATCGTGGCGCTGGTTGCCTTGCTGCTGGCGATGGTGCTGGCGCTTGCCATTATCGCCCGGCGTCTCGCGGGCGCCCGTGCGGCCTTGACGCAGGAAGCGCGTCGCGAGGGCGATGGTCGGCGTCAGTTGCGGGCACTGTTCGATGCCTTGCCCGACCTTGTCTGGGTCAAGGATCTGGACGGCAATTACACGGCCTGCAACCGTGCCTTCCTGCAGTTCAGCGGCCTGCAGGAGCATGCCGTCATTGGCAATCGCCTTGCCGGCCCGAATTCCTCCGCCATCGCCGATCTCCATGACGACGAGGACAAGGAAGCGCTCGGTACGCGGCGAGTCGTGCAGGCCCAGCATTGGCTCACCAGTGCGCTGGACGGCCGCGACATGCTGTTCGAATGCCGGCGCCTCGCATTGCGCGACGAGGTTGGCGACCCGGTGGGTGTGTTGGGCGTTGCCCGCGACATCACCTCCACCTTCCGTGCCCGCACGGAACTCGGGCAGCGCGTCAAGGAACTTGCCTGCCTTTACGATGTATTCCGCCTCACCGAGGACACCGCGCGCGATCCCGACGAAGTGCTCGGCGCCGTTGCGGGGCGTGTGGCGGGCGCCCTGCAGTTCCCTGAGTCGGCGCTGGTATGGATCGAGTACGGCGAGAAGCGTTTTGGCGCCGACCCCGCTCAGGCCTCCAGGGAACGACTCCGCCGCGAGTTCACGGGTGCGGCGGGCGTGCGCGGTGCCCTGCTGGCGAGTTACCGCGATCCCCATCCCGCCGCTGCCAGTGGCATGTTTCTCGGCGAGGAAGGCGATCTGCTGCAAGCGCTGGCGCAGCGACTGGAGACCTTCCTGCAGGAAGGCGAGGCAATACGCGAAAGCCAGGGCCGGCGCGAGTTGCTGCAGCGCGTGTTCGCGGCCGCCTCCGAGGGCATCGTGGTGGTCGATGCCCTGACACGGAAATTCGTCGAGTTCAACGATGCCGCTGCGCGGGGGCTTGGCTACACCCGCGAAGAGTTCGCCGTGCTCGGTGTCGAGGATGTGCTGGTGGGGCAAGCGCTAACCCCGGAGTGGGTGGGCGGATTCCGCAGCGAGGGGCGTGCGACGCTCGATTCGCGGCACCGGCACAAGGACGGCAGCGTCCGTCTGCGCGAGGTGCAGAGCCGTCCGATCCACCTCGACGGGCTCGAGTACTGGGTCTCGCTCTGGCATGACGTGACCGAGCGCGCGGAGCTCGAGAGACGCCTGCGCGACAGCGAGCAAAGCCTGCAGCGTGCGCAGTCGATTGCCCGTATGGGCAGCTGGCGGCTGGACCGCTTGGGCGGCGTCATCGAAGGGTCTCCGGAGGCGTTGCGCATCGTTGGATTGGAGCCGGGCACTGCGATATCGTCAGATGATTATTTGAACCTCGTCCACCCGGCTGATCGGGAGCGCCTGCAACAGGCCATAAGCGAGGCCTTCCTCGCGGGTACGGCCTACCAGGTCGAGTATCGGCTGCAGCGCCCCGGAGGGGCCCTCTGGCTGCGCGCCAGCGGCGATGCCATGCTCGATGCCGAGGGAAATGTAGCCGGCGTCGTTGGCACCGTTCAGGACATCGACAGGCAGAAGGCCACCGAACTCGAGCTGCGGAACACCACCGAGCTCCTGCGCTTGAGCCAGTCCATCTCGCGCATGGGTGGCTGGCGCGTGAACGCCGCCGGTGTCGTGGATTATTCCTCGGACGAGGTCGACACGATTTTCGACCTCCCGCCGGGCCACCCCAGCATCGCGCTGGCGCAGTCACAGGATTTCTTTCCGCCGGCGGCGCTGGAGCAACTCCACCGCGCCTTTGCCGAGGCGCTGGAATCCGGCAAGGGCTTTCTGCTGGAGCTCCCGGTGCGGACGTTCACCGGACGGGACATCTGGGTCGAAATGCGCTGTGGCGGACGCAGAGAACATGAGGACGGCAGTTGGCTGGTCGGCACGGTTCAGGACGTGACCGAGCGGCACCAGACTGCAGAGGAATTGCAGCGACTCGCGCTTGCGGTGGAGCAGAGTCCGCATTCGGTGGTCATCACCAGCATGGAGCCACGGATTGTTTACGTGAACCGGCAGTTCTGCGAGCAGACCGGTTACAGACCGGATGAGGTGATCGGCGAGGATCCCAAGCTGCTGCGGCTCGATGATCTGTCGACGGAGGAATCGCGCGCGCGCTCGGAGGCGCTGCGGGCAGGACGCAACTGGAGTGGCGAACAGTTCACGCGCCGCAAGGATGGCTCGCCGGTGGCCGAGGCCGTGCGGGTGTGGCCGGTGCGCCCCCCGGGCGGTGGCATCAGCCATCTCGTGGCCATCGCCGAGGACATCACCGAGAGAAAACAGGTCAGGCGGGAGCTCGATACCTACCGGCACCACCTCGAGGAGCTCGTGCAGTCGCGTACAGCAGAACTGGAATCGGCCAAGGCTGCCGCAGAGGCGGCGGCCGTTACCAAGACCCGCTTCCTCGCCAACATGAGCCACGAGATCCGCACGCCGATGAACGCCATCCTCGGGCTCTCGCACCTGCTCGAGGGAGACCTCCGCGAGCCGGCCGCGCGCGAGCGCGTGGGGCGTATCGGCAGCTCGGCGCGGCATCTTCTCAGCATCATCAACGACATCCTTGATTTCTCGAAAATCGAGGCCGATCGGCTCGAGATCGAGAGGGTCCCCCTTAACCTCGCAACGCTGCTCGACGGCGTCTACTCGATGTTCGCGGAGCGCGCACGCGAGAAAGGCCTCGCGCTGTCCATCGACCTCTCGCCCGATATCGCCTCGCTCGGGCTGCTCGGCGATCCCACCCGGATCAGTCAGGTACTGATCAACTTTCTCTCCAACGCGATCAAGTTCACCGAATCCGGCCGTATCGTCATCCGGGGGCGCGTGCTGGGTGAACCCGACACCTTCATGACAGTGCGCTTCGAGGTCGAGGACAGCGGCATCGGCATGAACGCCGAGCAGCAGGAGCGGGTATTCGATGCCTTCGAGCAGGCCGAGTCATCGACCAGTCGCCGCTTTGGCGGCACGGGCCTCGGACTCGCGATAAGCCGCAGGCTCGCGCAGCTGATGGGCGGCGATGCCGGTGTTGTGAGTGAGCCTGAAAGCGGCAGCCTGTTCTGGTTCACCGCGCTGCTCGAGGTCGGCGGTGAAGAGGTCTTGCCGTCGCGACCCGAGGTTTTACGCGAGGCGTCGATCCGCAGTTCGGGGCGGGTACTGCTCGCCGAGGACAACGAGATCAACCAGGAGGTGATGGTCGAGTTGCTGCAGCGTGCCGGCATCCGGCCCGTCGTGGCGGCCGATGGATTGATCGCGCTGCAGGCGGCGGCGGAGAGCCACTTTGACCTCATTCTCATGGATATGCAGATGCCGCGGATGAGCGGTCTGGACGCCACCCGCGGTATACGCGCGCTGCCGGGCTACGAGAACACGCCCATCGTGGCGGTCAGCGCCAACGCCTTCACCGAGGACCGCGAGGCCTGCCGTGATGCGGGTATGGACGACTTCCTGGCCAAGCCGGTCGATCCGCAACTGCTTTACGCCACGCTGGCGCGCTGGTTGCCGCAGGACGCGGACTCTGGGTCTGCCCCTGAAGCCTCCGACGTCGAGGTGAATGTGAGCGAGCCCGGGCTCGACCCCGACGAGGCCGTGCTCTGCCGAAGCGTGGGGCTGCGCAATCTCGACGGGCGCGTCGATGCCTATGATCGCCTGCTGCAGCGCTTTGCGGTGGGTCATGCGTCGGACTGTGATGAGATCAGCGCCGCGCTGGCGCGAAGGGACCTCGATTCCGCGCGGCGGATCGTCCACACCCTGAAGGGCATGGCCGGCACATTGGGTGCGGCAAACCTCAGCACCGCCGCCTACAAGCTCGAGCACGGCCTGCGCGAGGGGCTCGAACCCAAGCTGCTCGTGGCCCTGCTGGCCCACGCGAACGCGGCGCTGAGTCTGGTGCTGCGCCGTATCGAGCGTTTCCGGGCCGAGGCCGGACCCACAGCCACGGCACCCGGGATGCCTGTCCTCTCGCTGGAGGCGATGTTGGCGCTGCTCGAGGCAGACGATGTGAGTGCGCCGGTGGCCTGGCGGGGGTTGGCGTCGAGCCTCGTGGGGCGAGCGGATGCCGCAGTGCTCGGGCGGCTCGACACGCTGATCGAGAACTTTGATTTCGCGGCAGCCGCGCCGCTGCTGCGTGAGCTGATGGCAGCAGAATTCACAGAGCGCCACCCGTGAGAGAGTCGTATTTCCGTGCGCTTTCAAGGGCTGTTGCGGAGCCGGCCGCCTGGCTCCTGCTGAGCATGCTGGTGCTGGGTCTGCTCGTCTTGCAGGCCGCTCCACTGCAGCATCTGGTGGCCTTGGACGTGCTACAGGATCCGCATCCTCCCACCGCCTTTGAAGAGGCCAGCAAGGGTGTATTCATGCCCTCCGGGCGGGTGGTGGCGCGGGGCTTCACGGATGCGCCCAACTGGGTGCGCCTGCGGGTGCGGCCGGCCGCCGACGGTGGCGATCTGCACCTGCGGCTGGTGCCAGCGTTCCTGGACGAGATCGTCCTGTTCGAACCCGATCCCGCGCGTCCCGGCGCCTGGCGCAGCCGCACCATGGGCGATCGTTACCCCTATCTGGCGCGTGATTACCTGTCCCCGGTGCCCACCTTCGTGATTCGTCCGAGCGCACCCGAGACGACCTATTACATCCGTTTCACCACCACGAGCACCGCTGTGCTCGCGCCGCAGGTGGTGTCACCGCTGGATTCGGCCCGCATCGATCTCCGCCTGAACCTGCAGGTGGCGTGTTTCATGGTGTTCATGCTGGCGTTGCTGTTGTGGGCGTTGCGCGTATGGCTGCATGAAAGGTACCCGGTGATGGGCGCTTTCGTGGTGTTCCAGTTCGCCTATGCGCTGCAGATAGTGCTGATCGCTGGTTACCTGCCACTGGTGGTGCCCGAGGCCTATCCGGCGTGGGCCGACCATATCGGCACCTTCATGATTTGCCTGCACGTCTTTGCCGTGGCGCTGCTGTACCGCCTGCTGCTGCGCGAGTACGGCATCAATCCGCGCCTGCTCAGGGTGTTTGATTTTTTCCTCATGCTGTTCCCGGTCCAGCTGCTGCTTATGTTCCTCGGCCATTCCCGGCCGGTGCTCCAGGCGAGCGCGCTGGCAATGATGTTTCTCTCGGTGTTCGCGGCTGCTGTCAGCTTCACCGCGAGCCGCGATCTGATCCCCTCGCGCCGGGCCCTGCAGGCGGTGATGGTGCTGCAGGCCGTGGTGCTCGTGTGGTCACGCGTGGCGATTTTCGCCAGCGTGCAGCCCGGTGAGGAGTGGCTGTTGAACCCGCGGGTGCTTGGTTTCGGTCAGGGGTTGTTTGCCTGCGGGCTGCTCGCGATGATGCTCGCGGCCCGCGAGAAAGGTCTGGCCCGTCTGGCGCGCGAGGCCGAACAGGCCCGCGAGCGCCGTGCCCGCGAGATGGAGCACATGAACTGTGAACTTGAACTGCGCGCCGAGGCTGTCGAGGCCGCGAGCCGCGCCCACCGTACCTTGATGGCGGCGGTTAACCACGAGCTCCGCACGCCCCTGAATGCCGTTCTCGGCTACGCCGAACGCCTCGGCCACAGCGCTCTGGACTCTGCGCAGCGCGGCCACGTGGCCGGATTGCTGCAAGGCGGGCTGAAGTTGCGGGGCATGATCGACGACATCCTCGAGCTCACCGGCTCGGTCTCCGGCGCCCGCGATCGGCAGCAGGTGGAGTTCTCGCCGGTGGAGCTCCTCACGGGGTTGCAGGCGGAGTTCCGGGACCGTGCGGCAGCCCAGGGCCTCGGGCTTGCGCTTGAGATCTCTCCAGCCCTGCCGCGCCTGTTGCGCGGCGACCGCGAGTCCCTGCGCAAGGCTCTGGCGCGCTATCTCGCCAATGCGATCCGTTTTACCAGCACGGGTGAAATCACCCTGCGTGCCCATCCTGAGTCGCAGCCCGGTGACGGGAGCCTGCTGCTGCGCCTCGAGGTCCAGGACACCGGCGTGGGCATCGAGGCCGGGTTGCGCGAACAGATCTTGCAGGACTTCAGTCCGGTCGACGACAACGCCACCCCCAGCTACACGGGCGCGGGGCTTGGCTTGTCCATCGTGCGTCACTTCGCGCAGCTGATGGGCGGCACCACCGGCTTCGAATCGACGCCGGGCAAGGGCAGCTGCTTCTGGCTGACCGCGCGCCTCGAGTGCCCACTCGATCTGCCACACGCGGGTACAGATGGCGCGGCGAGCCAGGTTCGGCAAGCCTCACTGCGGGCGGCACGGGTGCCCCGCACGGATGCCGATCGGGCCCTTGCCATGGCCGCCATCGACAAACTTATTGGCCTTCTGCAAGCGGATGACGCCGCGATACAGCGCCGCTTTCCGGCACTTCTGGGTGCCATGCGTGGCTGCTGCGCGGCGGCTCCCCTGGAGGTCCTGAGCGATCAGGTGCGGCGCTTCGACTTCGAGGCCGCGATGGTGACGCTCGGCGGCCTGCGGGCGGCGCTCAGCGATGACATCGAAGCGGCAGCTCCGCCAGCCGGCGTATGAAAATACTCGGCACCACGCGCGGCTGACGCAGCGGGTCGGCCTCGACCCAGCGGCTCTGGGCGAACAGTTCCTCGAGCGTGATGCGCGCTTCCAGCCGCGCGAGCGGCGCGCCGATGCAGAAATGGATCCCGTGTCCGAAGCCGAGGTGGCGCTGTGGCTGGTGGCGCTCCAGCCGCAGCTCATCGGGCGCCTCGAAGGCCGCCGGATCGCGGTTGGCCGCACCCCAGCCGAGCAGCAGCCGGTCGCCCCCCTCCAGTTCGGTGCCGCAGAGTGTCGTGGGCTGCTTCACCACGCGGTAATGGAACTTGAAGGGGGTCTCGAGGCGCACGGCCTCCTCCACGAATGCCTCGATCAGCGCGGGATCGGCACGCAGCCGTTCCTGCAGGCCGGGGGTGGCGAGCATCAGGCGCAGTGAATACCCGAGCAGCGCCGCGGTGGACTCGCCCGCCGCGCCGAAGAGGATCACCAGGATGCCGGTGGCCTGCTCGTGGCTGATCACCCCGCTCTCGATGCCGCCGGCAAGCGTGTCTGTGAGCGAGCCGCTGCGCGCATGGGGCTCCAGCGCTAGCGTGCTCTGCAGGTGTGCGCCCAGGAACGCGGTCATCCGCCCGGTTTCCTGCAGCAGTCGTTGCATGCCGCTGGTATCTATCAGCCCGCCCAGCATATCCCCCCCCATCATCGCCCAGCGCTGCACCAGTTCGACCGCATCGGCGCCGAGCCCCAGCAACTGCGTGACCACGAAGGCCGGCACCGGCTCGCCCACGGCCGCACACCAGTCGCCGCCGCCCGCGCGCACGAAGGCGGCGATGCGCTCACGCGCAAAGGCGCGCACGGGTTCCTCCATCTGCACTGTGCGGGAGGCTTTCATGGAGGGCATCAGCAGGCGCCGCTGCGCCGCATGCTCGGGTTCGTCGGCGGTGGCGATCACATCGCTTGCGGTGCCGGCGCCAGCGAATTCGAACAGGCTCGCACCACCCTGCGGATCACGCAGCAGCACGCCCGTCAGCCGCGCCGAGAATTCCTCGTGGCGGCGAACGGCTTCCTCGACCGCGGCATGACCTGCCACGTAAAAGGCCCGCGATCCGTGCAGCGGGCAAACCGGGCCCTGGGCACGCAGTCGCGCATACAAGGGGTAGGGATCCTCGAGATGCGCGGCGTGAAAGAGTTCGGTTGCAGCGAGGCCCTTCATGCCGCTTTGGCCCCGAATGCTCCCGCCAGCAGTTCCAGCGAGCGCAACCGGTCGCTCAGGTGAAAGGTGTTGGAGACGGCCATGATCTCGGCAGCCCCGAAATGTGCCGCCATGCCCGTGACACGCTGATGCACCATCGCTGCGGTGCCGGTGGCACGCGCCGCCGAGACACCCTGCACGAAGGCGCGTTCTTCCGCGCTGAATACATGAGCGCGGGCCTCAGCGGGCGAGCACATGCGTGGCGCTTCGGGGTTGCGCAGGAAGCTGATGTAGGTGAGATCGGCGGCGTGTGCCATTGCCGTTGCCGCATCGGGATCATCCGCGCAGAGGATGTTCATGGCGATCATCACGCGCGGCTCTGCAAGTACCGGCGAGGGACGGAAGCGGCTGCGGTAGAGATCGGCTATGCGCGGATCGAAGCGCGGATTGATGAACAGCGCGATGGCGTAGGGCAGGCCGAGTTCGGCCGCCAGCAGCGCGCTGTCGTGGCTGGTGCCCAGCAGCCAGACCGGTATGCGTTCGGCCGGTGCGGGGGAAACCCGCGGACGATGGCCCGGTTCCCACAGCGCCTCGGTGAGGGTCTTCAGCTGCTGCGGGAAGCGATCGAAGCGCGGTTGGCCGTCGACGGCGAGCGCTGCCGCGGCGCGCATGTCAGCGCCCGGCGCGCGTCCCACCCCGAGATCCATGCGTCCCGGGTACAGGTTGGAGAGCACGGCGAAGTTCTCGGCCACTTTGAAGGGGCTGTAGTGGGGCAGCATCACACCGCCTGAGCCGAGCCGTATCCGGGCAGTGGCAGCACCCACCGCGGCTAGCAGCACTTCGGGGGAGCTTCCGGCGATGATCGGCGAGTCGTGATGCTCCGAGACCCAGAAGCGCGCATAGCCCAGCGACTCCGCTGCCTTCGCACAGGTGATGGTCTCCGCCAGCGTATCGCCCGCGCTGGCGTCGGGGCGCAGGATCGACTGGTCGAGCAGCGAAATATCCACGTCTTGTACCCTGCGTTGGAGAGGCCGCATTACACCACCAGCGGCGGTCGGGACGGTAGGGTTGATCGCGGGCTCTCGGATTCCGCGCGCGTTTCGTGCGACACTCTGTCTCGCGCGCTTCAGTCGCGTTTGTTGCGTCCCGCGGGGCGCCCCGTCTGGTTGTCTGGAGTCCCTGCGCGCGTGGAAGCATCTGCCCGTTTCGTCTGCAAGTTCGGCGGTTCCAGCCTCGCCAGCGCGTCGCAGTTCCGCAAGGTGCAGGCCATCATCGAGGCCGACCCGCGCCGCTCGATCATCGTGCCCTCGGCACCGGGCAAGCGCGATGCGAAAGACGCCAAGATCACCGACCTGCTCTATCTCTGCCAGCACGCGGCCAGCGTCGACGCCGATTTCGCCGTCGCCTTCGAGCAGATCGCCAGCCGTTTCCTCGGTATCGAGCGTGAGCTGGGCCTCGACGCGGGCCTTGCGACCGAACTCGCGGCCCTGCGCGAGGCGCTGACCCATGGCATCACCGCCGATCATGCTGCCTCGCGCGGGGAATACCTGAACGCACGGCTGCTCGCCGCGCTGCTGGATGCGGAGTTCGTCGATCCTGCCGAATGCGTGGTGATAGGCGCCAATGGGCTCGCGGATCCACAGACCTGGGCGCTGCTCGGCACGCGCCTTCAGGACGCTTCAAGGCGCTACGTGGTGCCGGGTTTCTACGGCCGCGACGGCGAGGGCAACATACGTACGTTCTCGCGCGGGGGCTCCGACGTGAGCGGCGCGGTGGCCGCGCGCGCCGCGGGCGCAGCACTCTACGAGAACTGGACCGACGTGCCCGGCCTGCTGATGGCCGACCCGCGCATCGTGACCGATCCGCGTCCGATGGACGAGGTCACCTACGCCGAGATCCGCGAGCTCTCGTACATGGGTGCCTCGGTGCTGCACGAGGAGGCGATGGCGCCGGTGCGCGAGGCGCGCATCCCGGTGAACATCCGCAACACCAACGATCCCGCACATCCCGGCACGCGGATCGTGGCCGAGCTCTCCCCCGAGACGATCAAGAACACCCAGATCGCGGGCGTTGCGGGCAAGTCGAGCTTCGCGATGATCACCGTTGCCAAGCACCTGATGAACCGCGAGGTCGGTTTCGTCTACCGGCTGCTCGGCGTGCTGGAGCACAACGGCATCGCCTTCGAGCATTGCCCTTCCAGCATCGACAGCGTGAGCGTGGTGGTGGATGCCGCCTGCATCGAGGGGCGCGCCGAGCAGGTCCTGGCCGAGATCCGCCGTACCCTCGAACCCGACGCCCTCGACTTCGTGCCGCGCATCGCGCTGGTTGCGATCGTGGGGGAGGGCATGTCGCACTCGGTGGGCATCGCGGCGAAGGTTTTTGCCGCGCTGGCCGCGGCTGGCGTGAATGTGCGTCTGATCAACCAGGGTGCCTCGGAGCTGAACATCATCGTGGGCGTAGCTCCCGATGATTACCCGGCGGCTGTGCGCGCGCTCTACGGGGCCTTTGTGCCGTGAGCGCGCTGCCCCGCAAGAGCCGCTACTCGGCGTGGTCCTTGCTGCGCGAGGGGCTGCGCGGGCAGGGCGGCTGGACGCCGGCCTGGCGCGACCACGATCCGGAGCCCGCCTATGACGTGGTGGTGATCGGTGGCGGCGGCCATGGTCTTGCCACGGCGTATTACCTCGCCCGCACGCACGGCATCCGGCGCGTTGCGGTGCTCGAGAAAGGCTGGATCGGTGGCGGCAACACCGGCCGTAACACCACGATCATCCGCTCCAATTATTTCAACCCGCAGAGCGCCGCGCTCTATGACCTCTCGGTGCGGCTCTACGAGGGCCTCTCGCGCGAACTGAACTACAACATCATGTTCTCGCAGCGCGGGATCATGGAGGTCGCGCACACGGATGCCGAGCTGGAGAGCATGGCCCGCGCGGCGAACGCCATGCGGATCAGTGGCATCGACATCGAACTCGTCTCGCGCCAGGCGACGCTCGCGCTCGCCCCGCTGCTCGATGCCTCGCCGCACTGCCGCTGGCCGGTGCGCGGCGCGCTGGTGCAGCGTCGTGGCGGCACCGCCCGGCACGACGCCGTTGCCTGGGGCTATGCGCGCGCGGCCGATTCGCTGGGCGTCCACATCATCCAGGGCTGCGAGGTGCAGGGCTTCGAGATCGAGGCTGGCCGCGTGGTGGGCGTGCGCACCAACCGCGGCAATATCCGTGCGGAGCGCATCGGCATGGCGGTGGCGGGCAACTCCTCGGTGATGGCAGAGATGGCGGGATTCACGCTCCCGCTGCAGAGCTACACCCTGCAGGCCATGGTGAGCGAACCGCTGAAGCCCTGTCTCGATACCGTGGTGATGTCGACCAGCAATGGCGTCTACGTGAGCCAGTCCGACAAGGGCGAGATGGTGATCGGGGGCAATCTCGATCGCAGCCCCTCCTATGCGCAGCGCGGCAGTTTCCGTGTCACGCAGTCGGTGCTCGCCACGCTGGTCGAGATGTTCCCGGCCTTCGCCACCTTGAAACTCATGCGGCAGTGGGGCGGGACGGTCGACACCTCCCCCGACAACTCGCCGCTGATCGGGCCCTCGCCGCTGCCCGGGCTCTACCTGAATTGCGGCTGGGGCACCGGAGGTTTCAAGGCAATCCCCGCCGGCGGCACGGTCTTCGCGCAACTGCTGGCCACCGGCCGCCACCACGAGCTGTCCGCGGCTTTCGATCTCTCACGCTTCGCCACCGGCGAGCTGATCGACGAAAGCCACGCCGGCGTGCAGCACTAGGCAAGGAGCGGCTCGTGCAGATATTTCCCTGTCCTTCCTGCGGTGACCGCCCCGATGCGGAGTTCCGTTACGGCGGCGATGCGCGCAAGTCGCGCCCCGGCCGTGACTGCAGCGATGCCGAGTGGGCGCATTACATGCACCAGCGCGCCAACACGCGCGGCGAAGCGCTCGAGCTGTGGCAGCATGCAGCGGGCTGCGGGCGCTGGATCGAGATCCGTCGCGATACCGCGAACCATGCCGTCGTTGCCACGGAGCCCATGACCCGATGAGCGCGCGGCGGCTGGAGCAGGGCGGCGAGATCGACCGGAAGCAGCCGTTCGCGTTCCGTTTCGACGGCGCGGATTATCGCGGTTACGCGGGCGATACCGCAGCCTCGGCGCTGCTTGCGGCGGGTGTGCAGGTGCTGGGCAGGAGCTTCAAGTACCACCGCCCGCGCGGGCTGCTGGGGGCCGGTTTCGAGGAGCCGAATGCGATCCTCGATCTGCGTGACGGCGCGCGCCACGACCCCAATGCGCGCATCACGCGCGAGCCGCTTGTGGCCGGCATGGAACTCGCCTCGGTCCACGCGCTGGGCACGGCCTCGCGCGATGCGCTCGCCTTCCTCGACCGTTTCGCGCGATTCATTCCGGCGGCCTTTTACTACAAGACCTTCATGTGGCCGCGCTGGTCGCTGTTCGAAGGTGCGATCCGCCGCATGGCGGGCATAGGACGCATCGATCCGGCCGCGCGGGCGCAGGCCGCGCCGCTGCGTTACCTGCATGCCGATGTCTGCGTGATCGGTGCCGGCCCCGCCGGAATTGCCGCGGCCCGTGCGGCGCAGGCCCGCGGCCAGCGTGTGCTGCTGGTCGATGAGCGCAGCCGCGCCGGCGGCTCGCTGCTGTGGCGGCAGACGACGATCGAATGCCAAGCGGGCGCCGAATGGGCAGGCCTTGCCGTGGCGGCGCTGCAAGCGGCTGGCGCGGAGTTCCTGCCGCTCACCAGCGCGGTGGGTCTCTACGATCACCAGTCGGTGATGCTGGTGCAGCGCGGGCCCGGAGCCGAGCGGCTGATCCAGGTGCGCGCGCGGGAGATCGTGCTCGCCACCGGTGCCATCGAGCGGCCGCTGTTGTTCGCCGACAACGATCGCCCGGGCGTGATGCTTGCTGACGCCGCGCTGGAGTATCTGCGCCGCTACGCCGTCTGCGCGGGCCAGCAGGTGGTGGTAGCCACCGGCAGTGATCCCGCCTGGGAAACCGCCTTTGCACTGCGCGAGGCTGGCGCCGAGTGCCTGGTGGTCGATTCGCGTGCCGCCCCGCCATTGGCAGATCAAGCGCGCGCGCTTGGCATCGCCCTGCGCACCGGTGCGCGCGTGGCGCGTACGCACGGCAAGCTGGCGGTGTCGGGTGTTCGCCTCGACAGCGGTGAGCAGTTGCCCTGCGATCTGCTCGCCGTCTCGGGCGGCTGGACGCCGCTCATAAACCTCTATTGCCATGCGCGGGGGCGTCCGCGCTGGAACGATTCGCTCGGTGTGTTCGTGCCCGGTGATCCCGTGGCCGGGCTACAGGTGGCGGGCAGCGCCAACGGTGCCGTGACACTCGTGCAGGCGCTTGGCGAGGGCGCGCTCGCGGGCGGTGGCAGCTCTGGCGATGTGCCGGCGTGTGTGGAGTTCACGGCCGGTGCGGGCGGCGCGCCTGATCTCTCGCAGGCCACCGCCGGGCGCGTGTGGGTCGACCTGCAACACGACGTCACGGTGAAGGATCTTCACCTCGCCATCCGCGAGAATTTCCGCGCCGTGGAGCACCTGAAGCGCTACACCACGCTCGGCATGGCGAACGACCAGGGCCGCAGTTCCAACGTGAACGGGCTCGCGGTGCTCGCCGAGCGCACGCAGAAGGCGATCGCCGAGGTCGGCATCACCACGTTTCGTCCGCCCTACGTGCCGGTGTCGATGGCAAGTGTTGCGGGCACGCATCGTGGCCAGTTGCAGGAGCCGCTGCGCCGCCTGCCCGCGGAGCTCGCGCACCGCGATGAGGGCGCGTATTTCCGCGACTACGGCAATCTGCTGCGTCCGGCGTGGTACGGCCCCGAGGCGGGCGCGCTGGAGCGCGAATGCCGCGCGGCGCGCGAGTCTGCCGCCGTGCTTGATGCCTCCTCACTCGGCAAGATCGAGGTCATCGGCCCGGATGCCGCAGCACTCCTCGACTTCGTGTTCTACCACCGCCTCTCCACCCTCGCTCCCGGACGTCTGCGCTACGTGCTGGCGCTCGGGGAGAGCGGCGCGGTCTGGGATGACGGCGTGATCATGCGTCTTGCTCCGGAGCACTTCGTGGTCTCGTGCTCCAGCGGGCATGTGGCTGCCATGACGGCGCATCTGCTGGAGTGGCGCGAGGATCATTTCGATCTCGCGCGGGTCTTCGTGCACGACTGCACGTCGCAGTGGGCCACGATGGCCGTTTCCGGTCCGCGTGCGAAGCAGGTGTTGGATCAGCTCGAACTCGGCGTGTCGCTGGATGACGCGGGCTTTGCGCACATGAGCGTGCAGCACGGAAGCTTCCGCCAGCGCCCGGCGCGCATCGCGCGGGTGAGCTTCACTGGTGAGCGCAGCTACGAGATTTCGGTGCCTGCCGGTCTGGCACACACGCTCTGGCAGGCGGCGCGCGCCGCAGGGGCTGCGGCGCTCGGGGTGGAAGCCCTCGGCGTGCTGCGCGCCGAGAAAGGCTTTCTGTTCATCGGCCAGGACACCGATTCGGAGACCATGCCGCAGGACCTCGGGATGGACGGGCCGCGGCAGAAC
>CAJADV010000444.1 GCA_903938575.1 uncultured Gammaproteobacteria bacterium | reverse complement strand
CGATCCTGCTGATCGTCGGCAACACCATGATGCTTGCCATCCGCGAGCGCACCACCGAGATCGCGGTGCTGAAGACGCTCGGCTTCCGCTCCTTGCGGATCTTCCGCATGGTGCTCGCCGAATCGATGTTCCTCTCGCTGCTCGGGGGGCTGCTGGGGCTCGGGGTGGCATTGCTTGCGATCACCGCGATGCGCAAGGCGCTTGCCGGCGTGCTGCCGGATCTCTCGCTCGGACCAGAGGTCATGCTGCAGGGCCTGGCGATCATGCTGGGGCTCGGCCTGGTGACGGGGTTACTGCCCGCTCTGGCCGCGATGCGGCTGAATATCGTGACCGCGCTGGGGAGAAGCTGAGATGAGCCGCCTGCCCGCGCAGATCAGCGCCGTCGTGATCATGAACCTGCGCAGCCTGCCTTCGCGCGCCTCGATTTCGCTGGTCACGCTGGTGGCGGTGGCGGTGGTGGTGACGGTGCTGCTCAGCTTTCTCGCCATGGCCAACGGTTTTCGCGCCACGGTGGCCGGCACTGGCTCGCCGGATGTGGCGATACTGCTGCGCGAGGGCAGTGAGGCCGAACTGAACAGCACCATCACCCGCGAGCAGGTCAACCTGCTGGTCGATGCCCCCAACGTCGCGCGCGGGCCAGAGGGCCCGCTGGCGTCAGCGGAGCTCTACGTGATCGTCGACGGCATCAAGCGCGAGGGCGGCACACGCGCCAACCTGCCGCTGCGCGGCATCGAGCCCGCGGGCGTTGCGCTGCGCGAGGGTGTACAGATCGTCGAGGGTCGCATGTTCAACCCTGGCACCAACGAGATCGTAGTGGGGCAGGGCGCCATGCGCGAGTTCGCGGGTTTCGAACTCGGCAAGGAACTGCGGTTCAGCCGTTCGACCTGGAAAGTGGTGGGCGTATTCGCGATGCGCGGCTCGGTTTTCGAGAGCGAACTCTGGGCCGACGCGCGCTCGGTGCAGTCGCTGTTCAACCGCGGCAGTCGGTTCCAGACAATGCGCCTCAAGCTCGCGGATCCCTCGCGATTCGCGGAACTGCGGGATTTCGCCAAGAACGATCCGCGGCTGCAGCTTGAGGCCAAGACCGAACAGGCGTATTACGCCGGCCAGTCGCAGCGCACCTCGGACCTGATCATGCTGCTCGGCTGGCCGCTCGGTATTGCGATGGCCTTCGGGGCGTTGGCTGGTGCGCTGAACACCATGTACACCTCGGTGTTGATGCGCTCGCGGGAGATCGCGACGCTGCGCGCGCTTGGCTTCAGCGGGATCGCGGCCTTCGCTGGCACGCTGGTCGAGTCATTGGTGCTGTCGATGGCAGGTGGCGTGCTTGGAGCGCTAGCGACCTGGTTGTTTTTCGATGGTCTCTCTGCGAGCACGCTGGGAGGCAGCTTCACGCAGGTGGTGTTCAGCTTTCAGCTGACGCCGGCACTGGTGCTGCAGGGCGCGCTGCTCGCGCTGCTGATCGGACTTGTGGGCGGCGTGTTTCCTGCCTGGCGTGCAGCGCGTACGCCAGTGTCGACGGCCTTCCGCCTGTAGGAGCGTGCGATGCGCGCGACAGCGCTGCGATCGCGGGCATGGCCCGCTCCTACTGGTTGCGATTTAGCACTTCTTCTGTAGGAGCGCGCCATGCGCGCGACCGCGCTCCGATCGCGGGCATGGCCCGCTCCTACCGGTTGCGATTTAGCGCTTCTTCTGTAGG
>CAJADV010000443.1 GCA_903938575.1 uncultured Gammaproteobacteria bacterium | reverse complement strand
CGCCCGCCGCGACGCCCAGTGGATGAGCCCCGTCTACGAATTCCTGGGCATGCACGTGGGCGTGATCCTGCCGCAGCAGGACCACGAGTCGAAGCGACAAGGCTATGCAGCCGATATCACCTACGGCACCAACAACGAGTTCGGCTTCGATTACCTGCGCGACAACATGGTCTTCAGCCTCGATGACAAGATGCAGCGCAAGCTCGCCTTCGCGATCGTCGACGAGGTCGACTCCATCCTGATCGACGAGGCCCGCACGCCGCTCATCATTTCTGGCGCAGCCGAGGACAGCTCCCGGCTCTACAAGCACATCAACACACTCGTGCCGCGCATGCGCAAGGCGCCACCCCTGCCCGAGGGGGATACCGAGTCGATCCCTGACGGGCACTTTCTGGTCGATGAAAAGCAGCGACAGGTCGAGCTGACGGAAGAGGGTCACCTGTTCATCGAGCAATGCCTGATATCCGAGGGCCTGCTGCCCGAGGGTGAGAGCCTTTACCACGCGATGAACCTCGGCCTGCTGCACCACGTGAATACTGCGTTGCGTGCGCACCACCTCTTCGCACGGGATGTCGAGTACATCGTGCAGGGCGGGCAGGTGGTGCTGATTGATGAACACACCGGCCGCACCATGCAGGGTCGCCGTCTCTCCGAGGGTCTGCACCAGGCCATCGAAGCCAAGGAAGGCGCCAAGATCCAGGCCGAGAGCCAGACGCTCGCCTCCACCACGTTCCAGAACTACTTCAGGTTGTACGGCAAGCTCGCCGGCATGACCGGGACTGCAGACACCGAGGCCTTCGAGTTCCGCCAGATATACGGTCTCGACGTGGTGGTGATTCCCACCAACCGTCCCGCGATCCGCAAGGACCTGAACGATCTCGTCTACCTCAGCAAGGAAGAGAAGTTCGAGGCGGTCGTCGCCGATATCCGCGAGTGCACCGCCAAGGGCGCGCCGGTGCTGGTGGGCACCGCCTCCATCGAGACCTCCGAGGAGCTATCGGGATTCCTGAAGAAAAACGCCATCCCGCACGAGGTATTGAACGCCAAGTACCACGAGCGCGAGGCCGAGATCATCGCCCAGGCCGGTCGACCCTCGGCGATCACCATCGCCACCAATATGGCGGGCCGCGGCACTGACATCGTGCTGGGCGGCAACGTCGAGACGGAGATCGCCCGGCTCGAGAACCCCGATCCCGCGCTGGTCGAGCAGCTGCGCGGGGAGTGGCGCGAGCGCCATACGCAGGTGCTCGCCGCCGGTGGCCTGCACATCATCGGTACCGAGCGTCACGAGTCGCGACGCATCGACAATCAGTTGCGCGGGCGCTCGGGTCGTCAGGGCGATCCCGGCATGTCGCGCTTCTACCTGTCCCTTGAGGACAGCCTGATGCGCATCTTCGCCTCCGAGCGGGTGAAAGGCTTCATGCAAGCGCTTGGCATGGAGCGCGGCGAGGCCATCGAGCACCGTATGGTCACCAACGCCATCGAGAAGGCGCAGCGCAAGGTAGAGGGGCGCAACTTCGACATCCGTAAGCAGCTGCTGGAGTATGACGACGTCGCCAATGACCAGCGCCGCGTGATCTACCAGCAGCGCAATGATCTGCTGTCCGACACGGATGACGTGAGCGAGACCATCGGCCGCATCCGCGCCGACGTGGTCAATGGCGTGATCGATGGATTCATTCCTCCGCAGACGCTCGAGGAGCAGTGGAACGTCTCCGGTCTGGAGCAGCATCTGCAGGCTGAATTCGGTGTCACGCTGCCGATCTTGCAGTGGCTGGAGACCGAGACGGGTCTCGATGAAGCCCATATACGCGAGCGTGTGGTTGCTGCCGTCGCCGAGGACTACGCCCGCCGCATGACACCGCTAGGCGCGGAGAAGCACAAGCTCGAGCGCCACATCATGCTGCAGGTGCTCGACACGCTCTGGAAGGAGCACCTGCAGGCGATGGATGCGCTGCGTCAGGGCATACACCTGCGTGCCTACGCCAACCGCAATCCCAAGCAGGAGTACAAGCGCGAGGCCTTCAAGCTTTTCGAGACCCTGCTTACCAACATCAAGTACGAGGTCACGCGTTTCCTGTCCAAGGTGCAGGTCCGCACCGAACAGGAGGTCGAGGAGCTCGAACGCGCGCAGCGTGAGGCGCAGGAGCGTGAGCAGGCCAAGGCGAAGTTCACACACGCCGCTGCAAGCGCGCTCGCATCCGTGCCAGATGAAGATGCGCCGCCGCCTGCCGAGCCCGTGGCCACTTTCGTCCGCGAGACCCGCAAGGTCGGGCGCAACGAGCCCTGCCCCTGCGGCTCGGGCAAGAAATACAAACAGTGTCATGGAACGCTCGCTTAGGAATTCCCCGGCGCATTTTTGATGCCCGGTTGTCCGGGCGCAGCCAGGGATGTTCCCGGTCGGGTCGTATCTGCACCCGAGGCCAGATAATCTCCGCGGGGACCGAGTCCACGCACTACCGGCGGAGAATCCTTTCCCGCGCGGGCACCATTTTTGAGGATCCATCATGGCCGTGGGCGCTGCTTCCCGTTTTCCGCTGCTTCCGGTGGCGGGGGTCAGGCTCGGTAGCGCGCACGCGGGCATCCGCAAGCCGGGACGGCGCGATGTGGTGATCCTCGAACTCGCGCCTGGCTCGCGCGTAGCAGGGTCATTCACGCGCAACGCTTTTTGTGCTGCTCCGGTGACGGTGGCGCGGGAGTATCTCGGCGTAGCGGGTGGCGAGCCACGCTTCCTGCTGGTGAACACGGGCAACGCCAATGCGGGTACCGGTGAGCAGGGTCTGCGCGCTGCGCGTGAATCCTGCGCCGCGCTCGCGGCCTTGGCCGGCGTGCCGGCTTCGGCGGTGTTGCCATTTTCCACTGGCGTGATCGGTGAGCCGCTGCCGGTCGAACGTCTGGTGGCGGGCTTGCCGGAGGCACTGGCCACGCTGGATATTGCCGGTTGGGACCTCGCCGCCGAAGGCATCATGACCACCGATACCCGCCCTAAGGGGGCCAGCCGTGAGCTCATGCTGGACGGCGTGGCGGTGACGCTCTCCGGCATCGCCAAGGGTGCCGGCATGATCAAGCCCGATATGGCGACGATGCTCTGCTTTGTGGCAACGGATGCCTTGATTGCGCAGCCGCTGCTGGATGCAGCGCTCTGCCGCGCGGTTGATGTGAGCTTCAACGCCATCACCGTCGATGGCGATACATCCACCAACGATGCCTGCATGCTCGTGGCCACCGGCCAGGCGGCCCATGCGCAGATCAGTGACTCGACGGATCCACGCCTCGCCGTCTTCGAGTCTGTGCTCAGTGATCTGTTCGTCGAACTTGCACAGGCGATCATCCGTGATGCAGAGGGTGCCACCAAATTCGTCGCGGTCGCCGTGAGTGGCGGGCGTGACCGCGCCGAGTGCCGTCGCGTTGCCTACGCCGTGGCTGAATCGCCGCTGGTGAAGACGGCCCTTTTCGCGAGTGATCCGAACTGGGGCCGCATCCTCGCGGCTACCGGTCGCGCGGGCGTTGATGAGCTGGATGTCGCAGGGGTCGCGGTCACGCTGAACGGTGTGCGCATTGCCAGCGCTGGCGCGCGGGATCCCGGGTACACAGAAGAGGCCGGGCAGCGTGCAATGGCGGCCGAGGAAATCGAGATCGCCATCGCACTCGGACGCGGCGATGCCGCGGCTACTGTCTGGACCTCGGATCTTTCCCACGACTACGTGCGCATCAACGCGGAGTATCGCAGCTGAGCGCGCCTGCCGACGTGCCGGTGCTTCGTGTTGCCGTCGGGGTGATCCTGAACGACAGACGCGAGGTGCTGGTCAGTCGTCGCCACGAGCACCTGCACCAGGGCGGGCTCTGGGAGTTCCCCGGCGGCAAGATCCACGCCGGTGAAACGCTTTTCGAGGCGTTACAGCGCGAGTTGCAAGAGGAGCTTGCGATCACGCTCCTCGCTGCCGAGCCGCTTATCGATATCGAACACAGCTACCCTGACCGCCGTGTGCGTCTCGAGGTCTGCACCGTACGGGATTACCGTGGCACGCCGGTCCAGCAGGAAGGCCAGCCGCTTGCCTGGGTCTCGGTCGATGCGCTGGATCCTGCCGTGTTTCCGGCAGCGAACAGGCCGATCATCGAATCGCTTGCGGGCCTGTACTCGCGCTGAGCGCTGGCGGGCGCGACCATGGCGTGCTCGCGTGCCCCGCGGTAGTCTTTCGCGGCAAATCACCAACCGTTTCCTGCCGATTACCGGAGGCCTGTCTCGTATGAATCACCCGATCCGATGCCTCTGCCGCCTCGCTGTTTTTTGTCTGGTGGTGTCTGTCGCCGGGTTCCTGCACGCAGGCCCCCGAGATCCCGTCACTGTTTCCCGGCCTGCGGAAGGGGCGGGACCCGCGTTCGTGCCGGGCACCCGGCTGGTAGGCAGGTTGCCGGGACAGGAGTATGTCGAGGAAGAATTCTTCGTCGAGGGAAAGGCCGATCTTTTCAACTACGCCCACAATCCGCCGCTGAGCCACACCGACATTACGGCCGTCCAGAAAGCCGTTCCCTACAAAACGCGACTGATCGTGCGGCGCCCGGCCGATCCTGCGGGTTTCGATGGCAATGTCATAGTCGAATGGTGGAATTCCACCGCAGGCTTCGACACCGCGCCGGCCTGGGATCCTTCGGCCGGGTTTCTCGCCCGGCGTGGCGCCATCTATGTCGGTGTCACCAACAGCACGACCTCGCTCGACTTTCTCGTGAAGGGATGTCGGGTGTTCGGCATCCTGCCGCCGGTTTGCGGGACGCGCTACGCGACGCTCTCGTTGCCGGAAAACGGCCTTGCCTACGAAATGATGAGCCAGATCGCCTATCTGCTGCGCGTCGGTGGCACGCGTAGCCCGCTTCCCTCCGCCTATCGCGTGCAGCGCCTCTTCCATGTCGGCGAGTCCCAGCAGGCCGGCTCGGTGATCACCTACGCGAGCGCATTCCACCTGCCGGGCGTGAATAGCGGCTACTTCATTCAGTCCGGCATTGCCGCCCGCCCGATCAACTTCGGCCCGCGCTGCGGCGATGCCGACGCCCCGGGTTTTCCTGCCTGCACACCGAGGCTGCAACTGCCCCAAGCGCGGGTACGCACTGATCTCCCGGTCCCGGTCTATCAACTGGTGACGCAGACCGACTTCGAGACGCTGGCGTTTGGCACCGCCGGCCGTCAGAGCGACACGGCACGCTTCCGCTACTACGAGGTGACCGGCGGCGCCCACAACACCGTGCACAAGGATGTGCAGATAGTTCCGGCGGGTTTGCTGGGGCCGAAGCCCTTTTACCTCGACGATTTCTGCGCCAGCGAGCTGAATACGACGGCTGATGGTCCCGTTTACGTGTCCTACGTCATGAACGCCCTCTGGCTGCGCATGATTCGCCAGGCGACCAACGCTAACCCGCCGCCGGCAGGGCAGGTGATGGAGCAGGTCAACGGCACATTGCGCCGCGATGCCCGGGGGAATGTGCTCGGTGGTGTGCGGCTTCCTGCACTGGAGGTGCCTACGGCCACTTTTGTATCCACCAATGTTGCCGATCCTGCGCTGCCTGCGGGTCTCAAAGGAATCGGGAATCTGGCATGTCGTCTGAGCGGCTCTGTAGTCCCCTTTGACCCCATAACACTGGCGGAGCTCTACCCATCGGGAAGGGCGTACCTCGACAAAGTGAGAGCCAGTGTCCGCGCGCTGGAGCAGCAGGGATTATTGTTGCGTTCGGATTCCGCAACGGTGATCCGCGAGGCTGAGCGCTTTGCTGCTGAGCTTTGATTCCGGGCGATAACAACGCGGGGTGTCGTGCGCTGCATGGCCCCCGATGCGCGAGGTAGCACCGTGAGCTGGGACTTTTCCACTGACCCTGAATTGCAGCTACAGCTCGACTGGACGCGGCGCTATGTCGACGAGGTGATACTGCCCCTTGAGGTGGCGGGCGAGGGCCTGAACCAGCGCCAGCTCGACGCGCTGTGGCAGCCCTGCAAGGACGAAGTGAAGGCGCGCGGCTTCTGGGCGCCGCACCTGCCGCCGGAGCATGGCGGTGGCGGCAAGGGTCAGATGGCGCTCGCGCTGATTCACGAGATTCTCGGTCGCAGCGTGCTCGCGCCCGAGATTTTCGGCTGCCAGGCGCCCGATTCCGGCAATGCGGAACTCCTTGCCGTGGGCGCCACGCCCGCACAGCGCGAGCGCTGGCTCTACCCGCTTCTTGCCGGCACCGTGCGCAGCACCTTCGCGCTCACCGAGCCGCACAACAGTGGTTCGGATCCCACGGGTATCACCACGCGCTGCGTGCGCGATGGTGATGACTGGGTGATCGACGGTCACAAGTGGTTCGCGTCCAACGCGAGCGTGAGCGATTTCATGATCGTGATGGCAGTGACTAATCCCGAGGCAGCGCCGCACCGTCGCGCCGCGATGCTGGTGGTGCCGTGCCGGCATCCGGGTGTGCGACTGCTGCGCGATGTCGGCACCATGCATCACCCCGAGGCGGTGGCGGAGGGCGCGCTGATGGACCGCATCGGCGGTCACACGGAGATTCTTTTCGAGAACTGCCGGGTGCCGCTCGATCACATGATCGGCCAGCCCGGTGAGGGATTTGTGCTCGCGCAGAAGCGTCTTGGCGGCGGGCGCATCCATCACGCCATGCGCTGCATCGGCCAGGCAAACCGCGCCTTCGAGATGTTGCTCGAGCGTGCAGTTTCGCGCAGTACGCGGGGCAAGCCCCTCGGGCAGCAGCAGCTGGTGCAGGACATGATCGCGGAGTCCTGCGCG
This sequence comes from uncultured Gammaproteobacteria bacterium, assembly GCA_903938575.1. Lineage (GTDB taxonomy): Bacteria > Pseudomonadota > Gammaproteobacteria > Pseudomonadales > UBA5518 > UBA5518. The sequence continues at coordinate 19,161 of CAJADV010000443.1, read as the reverse complement.
GAACTCGAGATGGCGCGCCTGCTGGTGCTGCGGGCAGCCTGGACAATCGACCGCGAGGGCGCGCACGGGCACGCCGCGCGGCGCGATATCGCGCTGGTCAAATTCGTGGTGCCGCGGACGCTGCTTGCCATCGTCGATCGGGCGATACAGGTGCACGGCGCGCTCGGCTACACCACCGACATGCCGCTCGAGGAGATGTACCGCATGGCCCGCGCGCTGCGCATCGCCGACGGTGCCGATGAAGTTCACAAACAGACCGTGGCCCGCGAGCTGCTTGCTGGACGCCAGCCGGTGGCGGAGCCCACCGATTACCTCCCGTCACTGCGCCGGCGCGCGCGCGAGCTCTTCGGCGCGCGGGTGGCGCAGATCCGGCAGGGCGTGCGGTGATGGGCGATCAGCACGAATTGCGCGGCATCGAGCGTCCGCGTATCGACGAGTGGCTGGCGGCGCATGTTGGCGGCGCCGAGCCGCCCTTCGACTTCCGGCTGATCGCGGCGGGGGGATCCAACCTCAGCTACCGTGTGCAGGATGCGCGGGGAGGCGTGTTCGTGCTGCGGCGTCCTCCCGTGAAGAGCGGTCTTGCCACGGCGCATGACATGCAACGCGAATGGCGCATTTTGCGCGCGCTGGGCGAGCATCCCACAGGGGTGCCGGTGCCGCGCGTGCTGGCAAGTTGCGAGGACGAGTCGGTCACCGGCGCGCGCTTTTACGTGATGGAATTCGTCGACGGACTGATCCTCCGGGATGCCGCCTGTGCTGCTGTGCTGGATGTTGGCGCCGCGCGTACGGCGATGCAGTCGCTGGTTGCCACGCAGGTGGCATTTCATACCCTAGATCCCGCCGCCATCGGTCTCGCCGATCTGGGTCGCCCCGGTGGCTACGTGCAGCGACAGCTCGCCCGCTGGATGAAACAGGTACAGGCCGCGGCCGTACGCGACCTGCCCTTGCTGGATCGCCTGCACGCCGCGCTTTGCGCGGATGTGCCTCCCGAGACCGCGCGCCCGGGTCTGGCACACGGCGACTACCGTTTCGACAACACGGTTCTGGGTGCTGACTACAGGATCTGCGCGGTGCTCGACTGGGAGCTGTGCACCATCGGGGATCCCGTGGCGGATTTCTTCTGGTCGCTGCTCTACTGGGCGCAGGCTGGCGATGAGCTCTGTGTGCTACCCGACCCGCCCACGCGCCTCGCGCAGTTCCCGCATCGCGCGGAGGTCGAGGCCCATTACGCCGCGCTCACCGGATTTGATCTCTCGCGACGCGACTTCTACGTCGCCTTCGGCTGGTGGAAGCAGGCCTGCATCGTCGAGGGGGTCTACGCGCGATTACTGAAGGGCGCAGGCGGCGGGATGCGCGGTGCGGTTCCGGAAAAAGCCGCCGCGCTGGTCGAGCGCTATCTCGCGCGTGCCGCGGCGCTGGTGCTCTGATCGGCTTGCAGCGGGTGGCTGTTTCCAAGGCAAGTGGCGCAAGCCTATAGTTGCTCCAGCGCTGCCTGTGGCGGCGCACGTTTTCGCAAGGAGGATCGTATGAGCACCTGGATAATTCTTGGGCTGCTGGTCGCCCTCGCGGCGTGGGCCATCGGCATCTACAACGCGCTGGTGCAGCTCGCCAACCGCTACAAGAACGCCTTCGCGCAGATCGACGTGCAGCTCAAGCGTCGCAATGACCTCATTCCCAATCTCGTAGAGACCGCCAAGGCCTATATGGCACATGAACGCGGCACCCTTGATGCCGTGACCTCAGCCCGGGCGGCTGCGGTCTCCGGGCTGCAGCGTGCGGCAGCCAACCCGGGCGACCCCGAGGCGCTTAAGGCCTTGGGGGCTGCCGAGGGCGCGATGAGCGGCGCCTTGGCGAGGCTGAATGTTGCCGTCGAGGCTTATCCGGATCTGAAGGCCAGCCAGAACATGATGCAGCTCTCCGAGGAACTTGCTTCCACCGAGAACCGCGTCGCCTTTGCCCGGCAGGCTTTCAACGACGCCGTACTCGCCTACAACACCTGCCGCCAGAGTTTCCCGAACAACATGCTGGCGACGCGTTTCGGCCACGCTAGCGATGCGGCGATGCTCGAGTTCGCGGAGCCTCGCGAGCAATTGGAGGCGGCGCCCAAGGTCGCGTTCTAGGTTTCCGGACCGGCCATGGATTTTTTCGGCGCGCAGGACCGCGCACGGCGTAACACCAGCCGACTGCTGTTCCTGTTCGGAGCGGCGGTCATCGCTCTGGTGGCGCTCACGGATCTGGCCGTTGCGGTGGCCTTCGGTTTTCTCGGCGCCAATGCCACCATCGATCCCGAGCGCCTGCTGATGGTCTCGGGTGTGGTGTGTGCGGGCATCGGCCTCGCTTGTCTGTTCAAGCACCTGCAGCTTGCGCGCGGCGGCAAGGTAGTCGCAGAGATGCTGGGCGGGCGGCTGCTCGACCCCGCCAGCACCGAGCCCGCGGAGCGGAGGCTCCTCAATGTCGTCGAGGAAATGGCGCTGGCGGCCGGGTTGCCGGTGCCTCCTGTGTACGTGCTGCCCGAGGCGAGCATCAACGCCTTTGCCGCAGGCCATGCCAGCGCCGATGCCGTCATCGGCGTTACCGAGGGCTCGATGCGGCTTCTGTCGCGAGACGAACTGCAAGGTGTGGTGGCGCACGAGTTCAGCCACGTGCTGAACGGCGACATGCGTCTCAACCTGCGACTGATCGCGGTGCTGCACGGGATTCTCTTCATCGCGCTTAGCGGCCGGCTGCTGCTGCAGGGCGTGGGCCGCTCGTCCCGCCGCTCTGGCTCGCGCGACAACAGCGGCTTACTGCTGCTGGGGCTGGGCGTGTCGTTCTTGGTGATTGGCTGGGTGGGCGTTTTTTTCGGGCGCCTCATCAAGGCCGGCGTCTCGCGGGAGCGCGAGTATCTCGCGGATGCCTCGGCCGTGCAGTTCACCCGCAATCCCCTCGGCCTCGCGGGTGCGCTGCGCAAGATCGGCGGGCTGGGTGCCCACGGTCTCATTGCCAACCCGCGCGCCGAGACGGCGAGTCATCTGTTTTTTGCCCAGGCGCTGAGCACGCGTCTGCTGTCGCTTTTTGCCACCCATCCGCCGCTCGATGAACGGATCCGTCTGCTCGATCCCGCGTGGAACGGCGAATTGCCCGCAGAGGATCTCCAGCCGGTATCGATCGAGGCAGAGGACGAGCAGGTCGCGTCGATGGCTGCCCCGGTGAGCGGTCCTGCGGCAGTCATGGGCTTCGATACCGATCAGGCGCCGAGTGCGCTCTCGCCCGCCAGCGCCTTGAGTCAGGCCGTCCTGGACGGCTGCAGGCACCCCGAACTTGCCGTGGCCTTGGCCCTCAATGCACTCACCGATCCGGGCACTGCGCTTACGCCAGCGCAGACCGGTCTGCTGATTGCGCGCGGCGCTCTGCTACCCGAAGAGTTGCGTGAGGAACTGACGGCCACGCGCGCCACAGCAGTGATCGCACTCGCCATGCCCGCCTTGAAACGGCTCGACGCGGCCGCGCGCCATGAACTGCTCGCTACAGTCGCCGCGCTGGCAGCGCTGGATGGGCATCTTGATCTGCGTGAATTCGCCGTCGCCACCTTGCTCGAACACCACCTGAGTGACGAGGCCGGTCGTGCCCGTGCCGCCAGGGCGCGTTACTCGCGCATAGAGCAGGTGTCGGCGCCGCTCAGCGTCATCCTTTCCGCGCTGTCGGCGGGCGATGCCGCGCGCTTTGCCGCTGCCGCCGCACTTGCCGGGCTGCCGGAACTCCGGCCGGTGGCGCTCGGTGATATCGACTGGCCGTCGGTGCGCGGCGCGCTCGGTAAACTGCGCGGCTTGTACCCCTTGCTGAAACCTCGCGTGCTCAAGGCCTGCCGCAGTGCGCTCGGTACCGCGGGGCCCGGGGTAGAGGGGCTGCTCCAGCCCCTCGCACTTGCGCTGGACTGCGCGTCCGTGGATCACGCCGCGTGAAGGCCCCGTAACTTGCCTCCGCGCCGGGCGCCCGAGATAGTGCGGCTGCCCCAACGCAGGACCGAGTCATGATCACGTCTTTCGATGATTACTGCATTCACCAGACCCACGAGCCCATCGCCCAGCCCGCGCAGAGTGATCGCAACTTCTACGATCGCTACTGGTTCAACGGCTTTGATCGCGAGGGCGCGTTCCTCTTCGAGATCGGCTTCGGGCTCTACCCCAACCGCCGCGTCATGGACGCCCACTTCAGTGTGGTGATCGACGGCGTACAGCACAGTTTCCACGGCTCACGACGCGCTCCGCATGATCGCGCCGACACGGTGGTCGGACCGCTGTCGGTGCAGATCCTGGAGCCGCTGCGACGCGTGCGCGTGCGCCTTGCGCCCAACGAAACCGGCATCGAGTGCGATCTCGTTTTCTCGGCCCGCTCGGCGGCTGCTGAGGAGCCGCGCAGCGTGCTTCACGACGATGGCCGGCTCATCATGCACACCAGCCGCTTCACGCAGTTTGGTTGCTGGGACGGGCATTTCACGGTGCAGGGGCGGCGTCAGGACGTGCTCGGCGCGCGCACCGCGGGCGCACGTGACAAGTCCTGGGGCGTGCGCCCGGTCGGTGAGCCCGAGGGCGGCGCGCCCGGCCTCACCAACGGCGACCCCGGCGTGTACTGGGTGTGGGCGCCCATCGATTTCGGTGATGTCTGCACCCAGTTCAACACCTTCCAGGGGCGCAACGGCGAGACCCAGCAGCTGGGCGCCTGCCTGATGCCCGCCTACGCCGATCCGGCCGCCGTGCCGCAGGTGGAGACCGGTTTGGTCGAGATGCAGACCGCGCGTCACCGCGTCCACTGGAAGAGTGGCACGCGCCGTGCGGCTGGCGCCTCGATCGAACTGGTCGAGCGCGATGGCGCGGCCCACGAGATAACGCTCGAGCCCGTGCTCGATTTCCTGATGAAGGGCATTGGCTACAGCCACCCGCAATGGGGGCATGGGTTCTGGAAAGGCGAGCTCGTGATCGCGGGTGAGTCATGGCGGGTGGACGAGCAACACCCGCTCGATCCTGCGCATATCCATGTCCACCAGTTGGTGCGGGCCCGGATGGGTGACCGGATCGGGGTGGGTACGCTGGAGACGATCTGTTTCGGGCGTCATGCCCCGAGTGGCTTCAGCGGGATTCTCGACGGCGCGGCCTGAATCAGGCCGCACAACACGTGGACCATCGCATGTGCTCGGGCAGATAATCCGCGCTCGAACAGCGTGCCCACTGCCCCGGAGCCTTGGTCCATGAGTACCTCCATGCCCGCCCCCGATTTCCGCTTCCGCCGTATGCGTCGTACCGAGGGCCTGCGCGGGCTGGTGCGCGAGACACGCCTTGCGGTCACCGACCTGATCCTGCCGATTTTCGTCGAGGAAGGCATTCCCGCCGCGGTGCCCATCGCCAGCATGCCCGGTGTGTTACGCCATACCGAACAGGGCTTGGGTGATGCCGTGGCGCGGGCGTGGGATGCAGGCATCCGTGCCGTGATCCTCTTTGGCGTCTCACGCAACAAGGACGCGGTCGGCAGCGACACCTGGAACCCGGATGGCCTGCTGGCGCGCATGGTGCGCAGCGCGCGCGCGGCGGCCCCCGACATGGTCGTGATCAGCGACAACTGTTTCTGCGAGTACACCGACCATGGTCACTGCGGCGTGGTGCACGGTGACGAGGTGCTGAATGACCCGACGCTGGCAAACCTGCAACGCCAGGCCGTTACGGCCGCGCGTGCCGGCGTCGACATGCTCGCGCCCTCGGGAATGATGGACGGCATGATCCGCGCCATGCGCGCAGGCCTCGACGCCGAGGGCTTCACCCATATCCCGATCATGTCCTACTCGACCAAATTCGCCTCGGCTTTCTACGGACCTTTCCGCGATGCCGTGGACAGCAGCTTCAAGGGCACGCGTTCTGCCTATCAGATGGACTTCTGCAACGCTCGCGAGGCGCTCGCCGAATCCATGCAGGACGAGACCGAGGGCGCCGATATCCTGATGGTGAAGCCAGGTCTCGCCTACCTCGATGTGATCGCCTCGGTGCGCGCCCACAGCCAGCGCCCGCTTGCCGTCTACCAGGTGAGCGGGGAGTACGCGATGATGAAAGCGGCCGTTGCCGCGGGCGTCATGGAAGAGCGCGCGCTGGTCATGGAAACCCTGATGGCCTTCCGGCGCGCCGGAGCGGATCTGATCCTCACCTATTTTGCCGAGGACGCCGCGCGCTGGCTGCGTGAGGGCTGATCGTCCGCGCTGATACGCTCCTGCAGGAAGGCGAGGATCCCGGTGGCAGGGACCTCGGCGCGCTCGGTGCCGGCGCGGTGCTTGTACTCGAGCAGGCCGTTGGCGAGCGAGCGGTCGCCGATCACCACGTGATGGGGAATGCCAAGCAGCTCCATGTCGGCGAACTTCACGCCGGGACGCTCATCGCGGTCATCGAGGAGCGTGTCGATGCCGGCGGCCTCGAGGCTTGCGTAGAGCGCGTCTGCGGCCTCCCGCACGGCGACAGACTTCTGGTAGTTGAGCGGCACTATCGTCACCGTGAAGGGCGCGATGGCATCGGGGAAAATGATTCCGCGATCATCGTTGCTCTGCTCGATGGCCGCCGCCGCGATGCGCGACACGCCGATGCCGTAGCAGCCCATCACCATCACGCGCTCGGCGCCCGTCTCATCCAGCACGGTCGCGCGCATCGCGGCGCTGTACTTGGTGCCCAGCTTGAAGATGTGGCCCACCTCGATCCCGCGGCGCACCACGATTTCTCCCGCGCCGTCGGGGCTGGGGTCGCCATCGACCACGTTACGCAGGTCGCAGATTTCCGTGGGCTGGCAGTCCGTGCCCCAGTTGACGTTCAGCAGGTGATGGTCGTCCTGGTTGGCGCCGCAAACGAAATCCGCCATCGCCGCGGCGGCGCGGTCGACCAGCACCGGGATGGCAAGGTTCACCGGTCCCAGCGAGCCTGGCCTTGCGCCCAGCGCGGCGCTGATCTCGGCATCGGTTGCCATGCGCAGCGGATCGGCTACCAGTGGATGCAGCTGTGCCTTGATCGCGTTCAACTGGTGGTCGCCACGCACCACCAGCGCGACCAGACCGTTGGTGCCGGCCACCACCAGCGTTTTCACGACGCGACGAGGCTCGACGCCAAGGAATTCCGCTACCGCGGCAATGGTGTGCTTGCCCGGCGTTGCCACCACGCTCTGCGCGGCACCCGAGGGTGTTTCGCGTACTGCGGGCGCCAGTGCCTCGGCTTTCTCGACGTTGGCCGCGTAGCTGCTCGCGGTGCTGAAAGCGATGGCGTCCTCGCCCGAATCGGCGAGCACGTGGAACTCGTGCGAGGCGCTGCCGCCGATACTGCCGGTGTCGGCGATGACCGCGCGGTAGTCGAGCCCGATGCGGTCGAAGACCCGCGAATAGGCGCGGTACATCTCCTGGTAGGTCTGGTCCAGCGATTCGGCGTCGACATGGAAGGAGTAGGCATCCTTCATGATGAATTCGCGCGCCCGCATCACGCCGAAGCGCGGCCTGATCTCGTCGCGGAACTTGGTCTGTATCTGGTAGAAATTCACCGGGAGCTGGCGATAGCTGCGGAGCTCGTTGCGCGCGATATCGGTGATCACCTCCTCGTGGGTGGGCCCGAGGCAGAACGCTCTGTCATGCCGATCGGCGATGCGCAGCAGTTCCGGTCCGTACTGCTCCCAGCGTGTGGATTCCTGCCAGAGCTCGGCCGGCTGCACCACCGGCATCAGCACCTCCTGGGCGCCGCTGCGGTTCATTTCCTGACGGACGATCGCCTCGATCTTGCGCAGCACTCTGAGCCCCACCGGCAACCAGGTGTACAGGCCCGAGGCGAGCCGCCGTATCAGTCCCGCGCGGAGCATCAGCTGATGGCTGATCACCTCGGCGTCCGAGGGTGTTTGCTTCTGTGTGGCAATGAGAATCTGACTCGCGCGCATGCTGCTTGTGTCCGCCGTAAATCGGGCCTACTGTCCCCCGGATTCTACGGCCCCGCCCGCGCGGGCGTACAGGAAAACGGCGAGTGGAGAGCGTGACGATGTCGCAGGCGGAATCAGGATTCGAATTGCATCCCCAACTGGCGAAAGACTGCCTGGTTGTAGGTGATCTGCCGCTTGACCGTGTGCTGCTGATGAACGACGCCACGTATCCGTGGCTGGTGCTCGTGCCGCGCCGTGCGGGCGTCCGTGAGCTGTACGAGCTCGAGAATGAGGACCTTGCCTGCTTCTGGCAGGAGTCGTCGCTGGTGGGCCGCCGGATCATGGCGCATTTCGGCGGTGGCAAATTGAACGTGGCGGCCTTGGGCAACCAGGTTCCGCAGTTACACGTGCACCATGTGGTGCGCACCGCGACCGATGCCGCCTGGCCACGGCCGATCTGGGGTGTGGTGCCGGCAACCCCCTATGAGGCCCGTGCCGCCGACCGACTGCTGGCCGGGCTGCGTACTTTGCTGACAGACGCAGGGCTTGTGACGCCCGCCTGAGTCAGGCCCAAACAAAAACCCCCCGGATTTCTCGCGGGGGGTTCTTGTCGAGGCAGCTGGAACTCAGTTGGCGAGGTCCTTCAGCTTCTTCAGCGCGCGGACGCGCACGGTGACGGATGCGGGCTTGGCTTTGCCCATGATCATCTCGCCGGTGATCGGGTGCTTGCGCATGCCGGCCTTGACCGCGGGCTTTTTCTTGGTGCTGACCTTCAGCATGCCGGGCAGCACGAACATGCCGGGGCCGTTCTTGCCGATGTGGCGACCAATGATCCCACCCAGTTCCTCGATGGCAGAGGATGCCTGCTTGCGCGTGATGCCCGCGAGCACGGACAGCTCGTTCAGGATCTGCGACTTGCCCCAACGCTCTTTGACGGGCGTGGGCTTTGCGGCAGCGGCTGCTTTCTTGGGAGCAGCTTTTGCAGCGGCGGCTTTCGCCGGAGCGGCTTTCTTGGGGGCGGCTTTGGCAGCAGGTTTTGCAGCGGCTTTTACAGCGGCTTTCTTGGGTGCGGCTTTGGCGGCTGCCTTGGGTGCTGCCTTCGTCGGTGCTGCCTTCGCGGCGGGTTTCTTGGCCATGTGTGTTCCTTCTCTGTTCCGGGGGGGTTTTAGAAGCGGGCCTCAGGCTTAGCGAAACCCGGTTTAGTGCCGTAAATGCCGTCCTTTCCTGCATCTGTGGAGGCGGCGCGCACATATATAATCGATTCGTTACAGCGCGGCAACCGACTTTGCGCGAAATCTTCCGCGGCCCGGGCGATACGCGCTGTGCCGCCCCGTGCAGCGATGCCAAGCGGTATGTGGCGGGTATAATCCGCCGCTTTTCGAGGGGGTGTGGTCTGTCGCGCTGCCCCGCCGCCATAGCGCCCCGTGTCGTTCCTTGAGGTGATGCAATGCCCATCTACGAATACCAGTGCCAGTCCTGCAGCCATGCACTCGAGAAACTGCAGAAACTTTCGGATGCCTCGCTCACCCTGTGCCCGCAGTGCGGCAAGGAAGAGTTGCGGCGCAAGATCAGTGCAGCGGGTTTCCGCCTGAAAGGTGCGGGCTGGTACGAGACGGATTTCAAGAAAGGCGCCAAGAAGAATCTTGCGGGTGACGCCGGGGCTTCGTCCGATTCCTCGCCTTCGCCTTCGTCATCTAGCCCCACCCCGCCGGCAGCATCGACTGGCACCACCTGAACACCCGGACCCACGGAATCCTCACACCATGCGCACCAATTACTGCGGCGACATTCGCGCCGCGCACGTCGGCCAGGAAATCACACTTTGCGGCTGGGCCGATCGACGTCGCGATCACGGCGGCGTGATATTCATCGACCTTCGCGACCGCCAAGGGCTCGTTCAAGTGGTTTTCGACCCGGATTCGGGCGATCACTTCCAGATGGCAGACCGCGTGCGAAACGAGTACGTGCTGCGCGTGCGCGGGCGCGTACGGGCCCGTTCGGAGTCCACCGTCAATCCGGGCATGGGCACGGGCGAGGTTGAGATCTATGGTCTCGAGCTGGAGATCCTGAATACCTCCGACACCCCGCCCTTCCAGCTCGATGAGCACGCGCGGGTAGGCGAGGAAACGCGTCTGCGTTACCGCTACCTGGACTTGCGTCGCCCCGAGATGCTGAGCAACCTGCGGTTGCGCTCCGAGATCACCCTCGCCATTCGCAACTTCCTGGGCGCCGACGGTTTCATGGAGGTCGAGACCCCGATCCTCACCCGCGCCACGCCCGAAGGCGCCCGCGACTACCTGGTGCCCAGCCGGACGCAGCCGGGCCGGTTTTTCGCCTTGCCGCAGTCCCCGCAACTGTTCAAGCAGCTCCTGATGGTCGCCGGCGTGGATCGCTACTACCAGATCGCCAAGTGTTTCCGCGACGAGGATCTGCGTGCGGACCGCCAGCCCGAATTCACGCAAGTGGACATAGAGTTCTCGTTTGCTGACCAGCACGCCATCACCGCTACAGCAGAGGAGATGGTGCGCCAGCTGTTCAGCAGTGTATTGAAAGTCGAACTCGGTGAGTTCCCGCGTATGACGTGGGCGCAGGCCATGGACCGCTACGGTAGCGACAAACCGGATCTGCGCATCCCGCTCGAACTGGTGGAAATGCGCGACCTGATGGGTGAGGTCGAATTCAAGGTTTTCTCGGGTCCTGCCAAAGACCCCGAGGGACGCGTGGCGGCACTGCGCGTGCCCAATGGCAGCAACCTGCTGAGCCGCAAGCAGATCGACGATTACACGCAGTTTGTTGCCATCTATGGCGCTCGCGGCCTGGCCTACATCAAGGTCAACGACGTGAACGACCTCGAGGAAGGCCTGCAATCGCCCATCGTGAAGTTCCTGCCGCTGCCGGTGCGCCGCGCGGTGCTCGAGCGCACCGGCGCGCAGAACGGCGATCTGGTGTTCTTTGGCGCGGACAAGGCCAAGGTAGTGAACGAGGCGTTGGGTGCGCTGCGCTGTCGCCTGGGTGCAGACCTGAATCTCTACACCTGCCGCTGGGCGCCGCTCTGGGTCGTGGATTTCCCGATGTTCGAGAAAGACGACAAGGGCCGCTGGACGCCGCTGCACCACCCCTTCACGCGTCCGGCCTGCACGCCCGAAGAGTTGGCGGAGAAACCCGGTGAAGCCGTGTCGCTTGCCTATGACATGGTGCTGAACGGCACCGAGCTGGGCGGCGGTTCTATCCGGATCCATACCCGCGACATGCAGCAGCAGGTGTTTCGCATTCTCGGGATCGGCGAGGACGAGGCCCGCGAGAAATTCGGCTTCCTGCTCGATGCGCTGCGTTTCGGCGCGCCTCCCCACGGCGGACTTGCCTTCGGTCTCGACCGTCTGGTGATGCTGATGACCGGTTCGGATTCCATCCGCGACGTTATCGCATTCCCCAAGACGCAGACCGCAAGCTGCCTCCTCACCGAGGCCCCCGGTGTGGTCGAGGACGCGCAACTGAAGGACCTGCATATCCGCCTGCGCGGAGCCTGAGATGCGGGTGATCCTGGGCATTGATCCGGGATCGCGACTGACCGGCTTCGGCGTGGTGCGCGCCGTCGCCGGCAAGACGAGCTATCTCGCCAGCGGCTGCATCCGCCTCTCGGCGTCGGAGTCGCTGGCGATGCGGCTGCAGAAAATATACGAGGGTGTGTGCAGCATCATCGATGAGCACGCGCCCACCGAGCTAGCGATAGAAGAGGTGTTCATGGCGAAGAGCGCGGGATCAGCGCTCAAGCTTGGGCAAGCGCGCGGCGCGGCTATCGTGGCCGCTGCGGTGCGGGGGCTCACGGTGTTTGAGTATTCGCCGAGCAGCATCAAGCAGGCGGTGGTGGGTACCGGCAGGGCAGAGAAGACCCAGGTGCAGCACATGGTGCGTACACTGCTCGCCTTGCCCGGCGTGCCGCAGGCCGATGCCGCCGATGCGCTGGCTGCGGCCCTGTGCCATGCTCACACCTCCGAGAGCATGGCGCGCATTCCGCTGGTGCGTGCCGCGCGCCGGGCGGGTACACGCTGGCGCAGCATCGGGAGAGTCAAGGCATGATCGGACGCATCCGCGGCATCCTGCTCGAAAAGCAGGCCCCCGAACTGGTGCTCGATGTCCACGGCGTCGGCTACGAGATCCAGGCTCCGCTGGGAACCATCGTGCGCCTGCCCGCGTTGGGGCAAGAGGTAGTGCTCTACACGCATTTCGCCGTGCGCGAGGACGCGCAGCAACTTTTCGGTTTCTGGAGCCGCGAGGAGCGCGATCTTTTCCGCGCCCTCGTTCGCGTGAGCGGCGTCGGGCCGAAGATGGCGCTGGCGATTCTCTCCGGCATAGAGGCTGACGATTTCGTGCTTTGCATCCAGCGTAACGACACCGCCGCCCTGGTGCGCGTGCCGGGCGTCGGCAAGAAGACCGCCGAGCGGCTCATCGTGGAGATGCGTGACCGTCTGCGCGAGTGGCGACCGGATCTCGCGGCGGCACGTGGCACGGGCCCCGCGCCCGATATCGCTGCTGCAAAGCGCGGCCGCATGCTTGCGGATGCCGAGAGCGCCCTGATTGCGCTGGGCTACAAGCCACAGGAGGCGGCACGCGCGATTTCCGCCGTCCAGACCGACTTGGACGACACCAGCGAGGAGCTGATCCGCCGCGCATTGAAAGGCATGGGCGCCAGGTGAGGGAGAGCCGATGATAGAAAGCGATCGCCTCGTCGCGCCCCACGGTGCCGGCAACGAGGACGCGCTGGACCGCGCCATTCGTCCGCGCCTGCTTGCCGATTACGTTGGCCAGCCCGCGGTACGCGAGCAGATGGAGATTTTTGTGGCGGCTGCCCGTGCCCGTCGGGAGGCGCTCGATCACACCCTGATATTCGGACCGCCCGGCCTCGGCAAGACCACGCTGGCACACATCATTGCCAACGAGATGGGCGTGGCGGTCAAGAGCACCTCGGGGCCCGTGCTGGAGCGCGCCGGCGACCTGGCTGCGCTGCTCACCAACCTCGAACCCCGCGACGTGCTGTTCATCGACGAGATACACCGTCTGAGTCCCAACGTCGAGGAAGTGCTTTATCCGGCCATGGAGGACTTCCAGCTCGACATCATGATCGGCGAAGGCCCGGCGGCACGGTCTATCAAGCTCGATCTGCCACCCTTCACGCTGGTGGGTGCCACCACGCGCGCGGGCCTGCTCACCTCGCCGCTGCGCGACCGCTTCGGCATCGTGCAGCGGCTGGAGTTCTACTCGGTCGAGGACTTGAGCACGATCGTGGCGCGCTCGGGCCGCATATCGGGCGTCGAGCTGGAGGCTGCCGGCGCCCGCGAGATTGCCCGCCGTGCCCGCGGCACGCCCCGTATCGCCAACCGGCTGCTGCGTCGTGTGCGTGATTTCGCCGAGGTGCGCCATCAGGGTCGCGTGAGCCTCGCCATCGCAGACGAGGCATTGAACCTTCTTGCGGTCGACCAGCAGGGCTTCGATCACATGGACCGCCGGCTGCTGCTCGCGCTGATCGAGAAATTCGACGGCGGCCCGGTCGGCGTGGACAGCCTTGCCGCGGCCATCGGCGAGGAGCGTGGCACGATCGAGGACGTGCTGGAGCCCTATCTGATCCAGCAGGGATACTTGTTGCGTACGCCGCGCGGACGGCTGGCAACACGCGCGGCATACTTGCATTTTGGTCTGCAGCCGTTGCGTCCTGCCGCGACGTTGGATTTGCTGGAGCAGGCGGGAGGCGAGCCCTGATGCAAGGTCACGCCCTTGGCCTCGCATTGCGCGTTTACATCGAGGACACCGATGCCGGTGGTATCGTGTACTACGTGAACTATCTCAAGTATTTCGAGCGCGCGCGCACCGAGCTCATGCGTGCGCTGGGCTTTGCCCGGGCGGCGCTGCCGGAAGCCGGCTGCCAGTTCGTCGTGCACTCCATGGAGGTCGAGTACCTGCGGCCGGCGCTGCTTGACGACCAGCTTGTGGCGGAGGCACGTATCGCCAGCACGGGTCGTGCGCGCATCGATTTCGTGCAGCGTGTGCTGCGCGGCGCCGAGGAGCTGTGCCGCGCCCGCATAGGTATCGCCTGCATCGATCCGGTCACGCGCCGTCCGCGCGCCCTGCCTGCCGCATTGAGAGAGCGCCTCGCCAGTACCGCTGGCGTGGACCACACCCCAACCCTCACGGAGATTCCCACTTGAACCAGGACATGTCGCTCTGGTCCCTCGTCGCCAACGCCAGTTTCGTGGTGCAGCTCGTCATGCTGCTGCTTTTCATGGTTTCGGTGGTGTCATGGGGCATGATTATCCAGCGCGCGCTCCTGCTGAATCGCGCCAAGAAGCAGTTCCTTGCCTTCGAGCAGACGTTCTGGTCCGGCATCGACCTGGGGCAGCTCTACCGCGACGGCACCGTGCGGCTTGAGCAGAGCGGCGCGGTCGAGGGCGTCGAAAACCTGTTCCGGGCGGGTTTCAAGGAGTTCACGCGGCTGCGCCAGCAGGCGGGCATCGAGTCCGATGCGATCATGGAAGGCGCGCTGCGTTCGATGCGTGTGGCGCTCGCGCGCGAGGAGGAGCACCTCGAGAAACACCTCTCATTTCTCGCCACGGTCGGATCCACCAGCCCCTATGTCGGTCTCTTCGGCACCGTGTGGGGGATCATGCATTCTTTCCGCGGTCTGGCAACCATGCACCAGGCCACGCTTGCTACCGTGGCGCCCGGTATTTCGGAGGCTCTGGTGGCCACGGCCATGGGGCTCTTTGCGGCTATTCCCGCCGTAATCGCCTACAACCGCTTTTCGACGCGGGTCGACAGCCTGGTGGGCAACTACGACACCTTCTCGGAGGAGTTCTCCAGCATCCTGCACCGTCAGGCGCACGCCATGCGCAAATCCGGCTGATCCCGGCAAACGCGGCGGAGGAAGCCCATAACGATGCGCAAGCAGAAAAGAAAACCCGTTTCCGAGATCAACGTTGTTCCCTACATCGACGTGATGCTGGTGCTGCTGATCATTTTCATGATCACGGCGCCCATGCTGATGCAGGGCGTCGAGGTCGAGCTTCCGCAGTCGCCCTCGGAGCCCATCGACAGTCAGGACGAGGAACCGCTGATCGTGTCGGTGAAGGCCGATGGCAGCTATTTCATCAACCTGGGTGGCACGCCCGAACAGCCCGAGAAGCTCGAGGTGATCAAGGACAAGGTCAGCAAGATCCTGAAGCAGAAGCCCAAAACCCCCGTGCTGGTCTGGGGCGACCAGAAAGTGTCTTACGGCACGGTGGTGGTGCTGATGGCCAGTCTGCAGGAAGCCGGCGCCAAGAGCGTGGGCCTGGTTACCGAGAACCCCTGAACCCATGACCCGCAGGCTAGAGGGTTTCATCCTGCCCGCGCTGATCAGCGTGGTGCTGCACGGTTTGATGCTGTTCCTGCTCACCGCCAACTGGGAGCCGGAGCGCGACCGCACCATCCGCAAGGTGCCCCGTCACGTCAACGCCAAGCTCGTGACGCTGGACAAGGCTGTGGCCAAGCCCAAACAGGCCAAGCCGCGTCCTGCCGAGCCCAAGCCCCAACCCCCGAAGCCCAAGGTCGAACCGCCCAAGCCCAAGGCCGAGCCCCCGAAGCCGAAGCCGGCACCGACCCTCAAGCCCGCTCCCAAAAAAGAGCTGCCCACGCCTGACCCCAAAAAGCTCGAGGAAGCGCGCAAGCGCGAACAGCAGAAAAAGGCCGAGGAAGAACGCCGTCAGCGCGAAAAGGAAATGGCGCTCGCGATGGCCATGGAAGAGG
This sequence comes from uncultured Gammaproteobacteria bacterium, assembly GCA_903938575.1. Taxonomy (GTDB): domain Bacteria; phylum Pseudomonadota; class Gammaproteobacteria; order Pseudomonadales; family UBA5518; genus UBA5518. The sequence continues at coordinate 3,486 of CAJADV010000443.1, read as the reverse complement.
AAACCCAGACGGCCGAGAGTGACACCGACCTCGCCATGGCCTATACGGATTCCATACGCGCCGCCATCGAGGACAACTGGAGCCGGCCGCCCAGCGCGCGTCACGATATGGAGGTCGTGTTGCGTCTACAATTGATTCCTACCGGCGAGGTGGTGTCGGTGAGCGTGGTGAAAAGCAGCGGTAACGAGGCCTTCGACACCTCCGCCATCAATGCGGTCAAGAAGGCCGAGCGCTTCCCGGAGGTTGCGGATGCCTCCCCGCAGGTGTTCGAGCGCCATCTGCGCAGTTTCCAACTCGTGTTCCGACCAGAGGACCTTCGCCTGTGATCATGCGTGCCTTCTTTCTGATGTTCTGCCTGGTGAGCGCCGTCGCCGTTCAGGCGGCCGAATTGATGATCGAGATCACTCAGGGCAGTGACGATCCGACCAAGATTGCGGTGGTGCCGTTCGGCGCCACGCCGGGGGTTCTGCCCTCCGCGGCTATCGACGGCATCGTTTCCGCCGATCTGCAGCGCAGTGGTCTCTTCGAGGCGATGGCGGTCTCGGACATGATTGCCCAGCCCCACGAGAAATCGCAGGTCTTCTTCAATGAATGGCGCCTGCAGGGCACCGACTACGTGATCGTGGGCCGCATGACCCGTGACCCCGCGGGTCTCTACCGCGTGACCTACGAGCTCCACGACGTGCTCCGGCAGAGCCAGGTGTTGCAGGAGACGGTGAACGGTTCCGAGGCGCAGTTGCGCGATATAGCCCACTACATTGCCGACAAGATCTACGAGAAGATCACCGGCATCAAGGGCGCTTTCAGCACCAAGATCGCCTACGTGTCGGTCAATTCTGACAGGCGCAATTTCCGCTTGATCAAGGCCGATGCCGACGGCGAGCGTGCTCAGACCATCCTCGAGTCCAACGAGCCAATCCTGTCGCCCACATGGGCGCCCGATGGCAAGCAGCTTGCCTACGTGTCATTCGAGGATCGCCGTCCGCGTATCTGGCGTCAGGTGATCGCCACCGGCCAGCGTGAGGCTCTTACCAACTTCCCGGGTTTGAACAGCGCTCCGGCCTGGTCGCCCGACGGACGCCGGATGGCGCTGGTGCTCTCCAAGGATGGCAATCCCGAGATTTACGTGATGGATCTCGCGACCCGCCAGTTCACGCGGCTCACCAATCACTTTGCGATCGATACCGAGCCCACCTGGCTACCCGATGGTCGCTCGATCGTTTTCACTTCTGACCGCGGCGGCAAACCGCAGATCTATCAGGTGACCGTGGGCACGGGAGAACTCAAGCGGCTGACCTATGAGGGTTCGTACAACGCCCGTGCCAGGCCCATGCCCGATGGGTCCGGCATCGTCTACACGCACCGTGCGGAGCCGGGTGGCCCGTTCCATATCGCGCTGCAGAATTTCCAGCGCAACACGGTGCGTTCCCTGACCGAGACGATCTATGACGAGTCGCCCAGCATCGCGCCCAACGGCAGCATGATTATTTACGCGACGAAGCGTATGGGCAAAGGTATACTCGCCGTCGTCTCGGTGGACGCAAACGTCAAGTATTTCCTGCCCGCAGCGGCCCGGGAAGTGCGTGAGCCGGCGTGGTCACCCTATGTTCGGTAGAGAATTTTTTTCACACCCAGAGAGGATTGCGCGGTGAGCCAAAAGACTGGCAAGTGGTTGCGTCTGGCAGCGGTTGCAGTGCTCGTGACCTTGGTCGCGGCCTGCAGCGGCAACAAGAACAAGAACGGTGGCGCAGGCGCTGATGGCGCAGATGGCTCCGGCATGGGAGCCGATGGCACTACCTCCGTAGGTACGGGCTCCGACGGCGGCTTGTCCCCCGAAGAAATGGCCGCCCGTACCGGTCTGCAATATGTATTTTATTTCGATTTCGATCAGTCGCAGCTGAACCCCGAGACGCGTGCTGCTCTGGACGCGCAGGCTGCGGTCATGCGCAATCAGGCCGGCCCCGTGCGCCTCGAGGGTCATTGCGATGAGCGTGGCACGCCCGAGTACAACCTGGCGCTCGGTGAGCGCCGTGCCAAGGCAATCTCCAATTACCTGATTCTTCAGGGTATCGATCGCAGCCGCATCGAGACGGTGAGTTACGGTGAGGAGCGTCCTGCGGCCCTTGGTCAGGACGAAGACTCTTACCAGCGTAACCGTCGCGTCGAACTGAAGCCCTGATCGCACCCGTGCGAGCACTCTTCCTTGCGGCCGTGGCAGCGCTGCTCGCGCTGCCGGCGGCCGCCCAGGTTGAGGTGATGGAGCCGGGGGGTTATAACTCCTCGCGCCAGCAGCAGTCCTCACGTCGCTCTGATCCGGCTCCGCAGGAGCAGGCTGGAGACGCCGACCTCTACAATCAGGTGCTGCAGCTTCAAGACGAAGTCATGAAGCTTAACGGTATCGTGGAAGAACAGGCCGAGCAGATTCGCCAGATCAAGCAGCAGCGTCTCGACGATTACATCGGCCTCGACAAGCGTCTCTCCGCGCTTGGCGGCGGGGCGGTGCAGCCGCCGGGTGCTCCGGTCACGTCAGCGCCGCCTCAAGGCGCAGGTGGTGCGTCTGATGGTCTGACGCCAGACGAGCAGTTTTCTCCCGTTCGCGCAGATGTAGCTCCAATGGCGCCGGTCGCCACGGCCCCCGTTGCGGGTGAGCAGCCTGCCTACCAGGCCGCTTTCGATTTGCTGCGCAACAAGCAGTACCCCGAGGCAGAGTCCGCTTTCAAGGCTTTCCTCGAGCAATATCCCAACGGTGCTCTGGCGGGCAATGCGCACTTCTGGTTGGGCGAGTTCTACGCCGTCGTTAACGGTGACAACGAATCCGCCAGGCCGCACTACGAGTCACTGGTGTACCAGTACCCCGGTAGCACAAAAATGCCCGATGCCTTGTTCAAACTTGGCCGTATTTACATGCAGGAGGGCGATGCCGTGCGGGGCCGCGAGCTCCTGCAACGCGTGCAAGACGAGTACGGCAGCTCCGACAGCGCAGCCAAAGCTCGCGACTATCTGGAGCAGAACCCCTAGTCGCTCATTTTTGCCTTGTCTTTTCGAGCCCAATCCGTACCATACGCGGCGTCTCAGGGTCGTTAGCTCAGTCGGTAGAGCAGTTGGCTTTTAACCAATTGGTCGCTGGTTCGAATCCAGCACGACCCACCATTTACCCCTCCCTAACCGTCGCAAATCGTTTCTAAAGCCCTGAAAACTGGGCTTTTTTTTCGCCTGCTGTGTCCATACCGTCGCACGACGTCGCTAGACATACCGCCAGATTTGGGGCTAGTTTTGGCGGTATCTGGGCGGTATCAAAAACAGATACCGCCAACCGATACCGTCAGGGGGGCTAGGATGGCACTGTCAGAAGTACGCATTCGCGCGGCAAAACCGCGAGAAAAAGCCTATCGAATGGCTGACAGCCATGGGCTTTATCTTGAGATTGCGCCACGCGGCGGCAAGTATTGGCGGTGGGCGTACAGATTCGCCGGTAAGCGCAAGCTG
>CAJADV010000442.1 GCA_903938575.1 uncultured Gammaproteobacteria bacterium | reverse complement strand
GCGCAACGCCGCATCAGTACCGCAGCGCTCGAGGAGCGCCGCCCGGAAGCGCGCAGCGCGGTGAGGCAAGCCCTGAACGCAGCGTTGCTGCGCTTCGCGCGCAATCGCCTCTGCGAAGGCGGCGGCATCGGCAGGCGTGCCGTTCAGGTTGTCGATGCTGGGCCGGAACGGCAGGCCGCAGGCGCGGCTGAAGATCCACTCGAGCGCTTGCGGACGCGCTTCGAGGCGCTCGAACGCGATCTGGTGCTCGGCGCTGCGTCCATCCGGGGAATACCAGTAGCCGTAATCGGGAAGCAGCCGCCGCGCAGGCCCGGCGATGCACCAATGAGCCACCTCGTGCAGGGCGCTGGAAACATAATCGTGGCGGAAGACGACGCGGTGCTGCGGAATCAGCTGATCGGCGGGCAGGTAGACCGGCTCCTCACCCCCGGAAAGCAGCCGGGTGTTCTCGCCAGGGAGAAAAAGCCCATCGAAGAGTGCACACAACCCGAGGTGATCGAGTGCGCCAGGAACCTCTGTACGCGGCGCGGCGCAAGCGACATTCACGCGGCTTGCTTCTTGCGGATACGAAAGCGGAACTCCCCATCGACTTCCGTGCTCTCCAGCAGCGCGTGGCCGAGGAACTCGCAGAACCGTGCGATATCGCGCTGCGTGGACGGATCTGTCGCCAGCACCAGCAGCTCTTGCCCGGGGCTCATATCACGCACCCGGTTGTGCAGCATCATCACCGGCTCCGGACAGAACAAACCGCGCGCGTCGAGCGTTCCATCCGGGTCTACGGCTGCGTTCATCGGGACTGCGCCACATCCTCGCGCCGCAGCAGGTGGCAGCTGGCGAGATCCGGATCGAAAAACAGCGTTACCTCGCCGCGTTCGAGCTGGCGCCTCACCTGCAAGACCTTGGCGGCGAGAGTCACCTCGCGCTCCCCGTACTCGGTGCCCTCGCGGGTCACGAACTCTTCAATCACGCCCTGCAGCGCTTCCCCGGACAACTCCCGCCAGGGAATTTCGACCGCACTCACTGGGCCGGCTTGCGAAAACGCAGGGTCATGCGATCGGTCTCGCCAATCGCCACATACTTCGCGCGGTCCTTGTCGCCCAGCGAGAGCGTGGGCGGCAGTGTCCAGACGCCTTCGGGGTGATCGTGCGAGTCCTTTGGGTTGGCGTTGATGTCGCTTTTCTCCTCGAGCACGAAGCCGGCCTTCTGCGCGAGCTCTATGACCATCGCCTCGGGCATGTAACCCTTCTGGTAGATCTCCTCCCGGCTCACGGCGCGCGTCGTCCGGTGTTCCTCCACGCCCAGCGCGCCACCGGGCTTCAGGGCGCGGAATGCAGCTGCAAACACCTTGTCCTCATTTTTTTCGGCATCCATCCAGTTGTGGACATTGCGGAAGGTGAGCACGAGATCGGCGCTGCCGGCCGGTGCGATCTCGAGGCGGTCGGGAGTATGGAAATCAGTGACCACCACGCGGTCGTAAACGGCCGGTGAGGCCGCGAGCTTGGCGTCGAAATTCGCGCGGCTCTTGCGGTAATAGGCGCCATCCTCGCCGGGGATATCACCCGGGTAGGCCGCTGCGATCAGTTTGCCCTTGTCGCGCAGGTAGGGCGCGAGGATCTCGGTGAACCAGCCACCACCGGGGGAGATTTCCACCACGGTCATGGTGGGCTCGATGCCGAAGAACGTCAGTGTCTCGCCAGGATGGCGCGAGCTGTCGCGGGCGCTGTTCTCGGCGCTGCGCTGCGGGCCGGCAATGGCTGCAGCGAGATCCGGCGCGACGTCGGCAAGCGCCACCGCCGACACGACATAGAACAAAATGGAGGCGATCAGGCGCGCGCGAAGGGTGATGGACGCGGTCATGGAGTGCTCCTTGCTGGATGGGGACGTTCCTAGTATACGGGTGCCACCCGCCGATGGAGCACCACGGTTGCCCACCTACCGCCTGATTTCATTTATTGCCGATGACCGCCCTGGACTCGTGGAGCAGCTCTCGGAGGCGATCAACGCGCACGGCGGCAACTGGCTGGAAAGCCGCATGAGCCAGCTGGCGGGCAAGTTCACGGGCATCGTGCGCCTTTCGGTGCCATCGTCACGGGTGGACGAACTCGAGCAAGCGCTGAGCGGACTCGAACGGGTGGGGCTCACGCTGCGATTCGAGTCTCCGGCCAGCAAGGACCAGGCCTTGTCCGGCGTGCGACATCAGCTGGAAATCCTCGGCCACGACCGGCCCGGGATACTCCACGAGTTTGCCGCGGCACTCGCCAGCCGCCGCATCAATGTGGCTGACCTGAAAAGCGAGATCCGTCGCTCGGCGATGAAGCCGGACCCGCTTTTCCATGCCAGCGCGGCCATCGAACTGCCTCCAGGCCTGGACGTAGACGAGCTGAGACGGGCGCTGGAGAGCATTGCCCGGGAACTCGACATCGAATATTCGCTCGCCGTTGCGCGCGCCTGAAGGCCCTCAGCTGCTCGAGACCTCACGCAGCAGCAACCCCTCCCCCGCCGCCGGCAGTTCCGCCGTATAAACGGGAAAGCGCCCCGCCGCCGCATCCCGCGAAAACCGCGCCAGCAGTGCCCGCTGCCATGCCGGAGCCTCCACAGGGGCAACGTGAGCGGGCAGTGCCACTTGCTGCGACACCCGGAACACGAGACACACCGCGCCGCCGCTGCGATCGCTCAGCGCGCAATAAAGACTGATGTCATCCTCCCCGGCCGCAACCCCGAGCGAGCGCAACGCCGCATCCTGCACGCGCTCGCCGGAACGCAGACTCAACGTGCGCAGGACCGGATCGGTCCCGAACCCCAGCGCCAGGCATCCCACATCAACCCGTGGGTTCTCGTATTCGATATACCCGCACGCGGGGCAGTGCAGGCGAGACTGCTCATCGCCGGACAGACGGGCCAGGCGCAGCGCGGTTCCACAGAGACGACAGAAGGCAGGGCTCATCGCGCACCACCGGGGGCCGCAGCGGCGGCGGAGCGCTCGACCGGCGGACCGCTCAAGCCGCAAAGCAGCAGCACCGCGCCGAGCAGCGCCGCAAGAGCGGCAATCCCGAACACCAGATGCTGGCTCCGGTCCCACAGCCACCCGCTGCCGAGTGCGCCCAACGCACCCCCGGCGCCGAAACTGACCGCGCTGTACAGGGCCTGCCCCTGCCCTTGCCCCGCGTGGCCGAAGTGCCGCCGCACGAACTCCATGCTGGCAGCGTGGAAACTGCCGAAGGTTGCGGCGTGCAGGCACTGGGCGAGCACCAGGACACCGACAGACGCAGCACCGAAACCGATCATCAGCCAGCGCAGCGCCGCCAACAGCAGGCTGGCGACCAGCACCTGCCGCAGACTGAAGCGCCGGAACAAGTGGTGTGCCAGCGCGAACAACAACACCTCGGCCACCACTCCCAGCGCCCAGAGATAACCTATCCCGACGCTGCTGTAGCCGGCGCGCGCGAGCAGCAGGCTGAAGAAACCGTAGTACGGCGCATGCGAGAACTGCAGCAGGAACGAGGCGCCCAGAAAACTCCATACAGCGGGGCTGCGCAGCGCGGCGCGCATGCTGCCGGCCAGTAGCTGCTGCTGCGATGAGGCCACGTCACGGATGCTGAAACTGCCCACCGCCAGCAACAACAGCGGGATCAGCATCACCATCGGAAAATGCCGCACGCCAGCACGGTCGAATATCTCGCCGCCGAGCACCACCAGAAGCACAAAACTGATCGAGCCCCACAACCGCACCTGCCCGTAGCGCTGCACTTCACTGCCCATCGAGGCAAGCGTGATCACCTCGTACTGCGCGAGGATCGCCCCCCAGAAAAAGGTGTGCAGCGCGATGCAGATCACTACCCACGCAAGCGCATCCTCGAGCAGCAGCGGGGCGAAGCACAACGCGGCCATCGCCGCGCCGCCACGGATAATCGATAGCCGGCGGCCGCTGCGGTCGGCCACCCAGCCCCAGAAGTTAGGCGCCACGATGCGGGTGCCGGCGATCACCGCCAGCACCACACCGATCGCCGGCGCATCGAAGCCGGCGTCCTCGAGGTAGAGACTCCAATAGGGCGTCATTACGCCGAGGCAGGCGAAATACAGGAAGTAGAAAGACGACAGCCGCCAGTACGGCAGCGCGTCCGAGCGCTCGCTCATGCGTCCGGGACGGAAGGTGCGGCGCCGGCGATGACCGGCGTAGTGCAGCGCACGTCGGCGTTCTGCGCGCGATGGCGCAGCCAGTGGTCCATGAGTACCAGCGCAAGCATGGCCTCGGCGATGGGCGTAGCGCGAATGCCGACACACGGATCGTGCCGGCCGTGCGTGGCGACCTCCACCGCATTGCCCGCCACATCGATGCTGCGGGCCGGCAAACGGATGCTGGAGGTGGGTTTGATCGCGATCGAGACCACGATGTCCTGGCCCGAGGAAAGCCCCCCCACCACACCACCGGCGTTGTTCGAGAGAAAGCCCTGCGGCGTCATCTCGTCGCGGTGCTCGCTGCCCTTTTGCGCGACGGCGGCAAAGCCCGCACCGATCTCGACGCCCTTCACGGCATTGATGCCCATCATCGCGTGGGCAATGTCGGCATCGAGGCGGTCGAAGACGGGCTCACCAAGCCCCGGCGGCAGGCCGCTTGCCACGACGTTGATGCGCGCGCCGATGGAGTCGCCGCTCTTGATCAGCGCCTGCATGTACTCTTCCATGCGCGGCACCATGGCCGGATCTGCACAGAAGAACGGATTTTGCTCGACACTGTCCCAGTCGACCAACGGCGCCTCGAGCGGACCGAGAGCGGCCAGATAACCCCGCACCTGCACGCCGAGGCGCTCGCGAAGATACTTCTTGGCGATGGCTCCCGCTGCGACCCGCACCGCGGTCTCGCGTGCCGAGGAGCGTCCACCGCCGCGGTAGTCGCGAAAGCCGTATTTCTGGGTGTAGGTGTAGTCGGCGTGGTTAGGACGGAAGGTGTCCTTGATGTCCGCGTAGTCTTTGGACCGCTGGTCGGTGTTCTCGATCAGCAAACCGATGGGTGCGCCCGTGGTGCGGCCCTCGAAGACGCCGGAGAGAATACGCACCCGGTCTTCTTCGCGCCGCTGCGTGGTGTAACGCGACTGCCCGGGCTTGCGCCGGTCGAGGTCCGGCTGCAAGTCATCTTCATGGAGCTCAAGCCCCGGCGGACAGCCATCAACGACACCGCCGATGGCGGCACCGTGGCTTTCGCCGAAGCTGGTGAGGGTGAAGAGTCTGCCGATGCTGTTGCCGGACATGGGAACGTGCGCTGTCGCGGGATCGTGCCGGGATTATACGGGCTGCAGGTGCGCCTCGTCCCTCACCCCGAAAGATCCGCCGCGTTGATCAGGGCCACGCCGTGCCCGCCCCGCTCGAACTCGGGCCAGATGACCGGTAGCCGCGGAAATGCCGCCTCGAAGGCCGCTGCGCTGGCACCGACCTCGAGCACCAGCAAGCCCTGCTCCGTGAGATGCCCGCGGGCCTCGCGCAGGATGCGTCGCGCGATATCCAGCCCATCGGTGCCCGCCGCGAGGCCAAGCTGCGGCTCGTGCCGGAATTCGGGCGGGAGCGCCGCCATCTCGGGCGCGTCGACGTAGGGGGGATTACACAGGATGAGGTCGTAACGCTCGCCGGCGAGCGCACCGAACAGATCCGAGGCAAGCGCGCGCACGGATGCATCGACGTGGTGGAGAGCGATGTTCTCGCGGGCCACATCGAGCGCATCGGCCGAGATGTCGGCGAGATCCACGCGGGCCTCGGGGAATCGCAACCCGGCCACGATACCGATGCACCCGCTGCCGCAGCACAAATCGAGTATGCGCTCGGGCTGCGCGCCAGCCAGCCAGGGCTCGAAGCCGGCCTCGATCAGCTCTGCAATGGGTGAGCGCGGTACCAGCACCCGCTCGTCAACCTTGAAACGAAGCCCGGCGAAATGCGCCTCGCCCAGCAGGTAGGCGGTGGGCACACGCTCGACCACGCGGCGCTTGAGGAGTTGCGAGAGCCGCTCGCGCTCCGGGGTGGCAATACGCGAGGCCAGCACCCACTCCGGGCTGTCGAAAGGCAGTGCCAGCGCGCCGAGAACGAGCCAGCGCGCCTCGTCCCAGGCGTTGTCAGTGCCGTGCCCGAAATGCAGCCCGGCGCGCAGAAAACTGCTCACGCTCCAGCGGATGCAGTCCTGCACCGTGTACATCTCGCCGAGCCCCTGCTCAATGGTCTTGGGACTGATCACGGTTCCTCCAGAATTCCTGAATGCACGCGGCAATTGCCGGTGCAGCCTCCAGCATATGCCAATGGTGACTGCCAGGTATCTCCTCCATGCGGAGGTCCCGGAAGGCGTCGGTGAGGCCGGGGAGCTTGTCCAGTCGTGCGCGCGTGTCGCCCGCCAGCACGAGCAGCGAGGGCGCGACCACGCCCGCGAAAACAGCCCGGACATGCACCTCGGAGAACTTGAGCGCCGAGGCATAGCGCAGGCGGGGATCGGTACGCCACCGGAAGCCGCCCGCGCAGGCCTCGAGGCTCCGCGTGACCAGCATGGCCACCGCCCGCGCATCGGTGCCGCTGGCGCGGGCGCGCGCATCCATGGCCTCTTCCACGCTGGCAAAGACCCGCGCTTCGCGTGGATCGCGGCGGCCATAATCGTGGGCGAACGCCCGCAATTGCTCCACCGTCCCGGCCGGATCGAAGGGCGGCGCTGCCAGTCCGTCGAGCATCAGGAGACTGCTCACGCCATCACCCTCGATCGCCGCGAGCAAGGTGGCGATAGCCGCGCCGCGCGAGTGGCCGAGCAGCCGGTAACGCGAGAGTCCCAACGCTCCGGTGAATGCCACGAGGTCGGGCAGATCGTCCCAGATGTTGTAACTGCCCTCGGGGCCGCGGTGGTCGCTCAGCCCGTGGCCGGGCAAGTCGGGCGCGATGACCCTGCAACCCTCGAGCAGGGGCGCGAGCACATCGAAGGACGCCGCATTGTCGAGCCAGCCATGGAGTGCGAGCACCGGTGGCTCATGGGCCGCGCCCCACTCACGCCAGGCGAGCCGGCCACCACGCACGGTGAGCGTGTGGTTGCGGGGCACACGAGCGGCTGCACTCACGGCAGCAGCTTGCGCAGGATGCCCTCGCACTCGGCATGACTCATGAACCGCGGCACCGGATAGAAACCCTGGGCCTCGGCCATGGCACGACGCGCAAGCTCGGGAATATCGGCCTCGCGCAGCGTATCGAGTCGCTCAGGGATACCGATGGCACGCGAGAGCTCACGCACCTGCCCGATGAATGCGGCCACCGCCTCGGCCTCGCTGGCACCGGGCGGTACGGCCCCGATGGCCGTCGCGAGCGCCGCGAGTCGGGGTGCGGCAGCCTGCTGG
>CAJADV010000441.1 GCA_903938575.1 uncultured Gammaproteobacteria bacterium | reverse complement strand
TTTCGGGCCCAACATGATGCACGCCGAACAGAACATGGCGAACATCGAGGCAGCACTGCGCGCGGGCAAGAACGTGGTGGATACCAGCATGGGCATCTTCCGCTACCCGCCGCTGATCCCGGCGGAATACAAGGAGCGCATCACGTGCGCCTGCGAGGCGAGCGGCACCAATTTTTCGGAACAATGGCATTGATCCGAGCTTAGCTAATGATCGCTCCCCCATGACGCTCCTTGGCTTCTGGGGGCAGGGAAGCAGGGTGCGCCGCTCTACTTCCCGCGCTCGCTGGTCACGAGGCACACATTCGATCGGGACTACATCGAGTTGATCTACGCGAGGGGTATGCCGCCCCCACCCGCGCTGGTGCTCTTTCGAATACCGGCGCTCCGCTTCCTGCGCAGTCCGTGTGCCACGCCACGCGCAGCACTTCGCTCTTGATCTGTGCATGCAACTCAGGGTTGACGCCCTGCAGCCGGGTCGGCTCTGTGGCGCGGGCCAATTCCTTGCCGCTATAGTCCGAGCGGCGCGTCCGTCAGGCACCGAGCCCGCGGAGGGCGCCGCCGGCGGGTCGCGGCACGTCAGTCAATCCGAAATCAGGGAGCCCCGCATGTCCAGTCCGATTACTGCCCGGCGCGTCAGTCACCAGTCGGCGGGCAACTTCAACCCGGCAAAGGTCGACATGGATCGACTGCGAGCCTACCGCTACGGGCGCGTCCAGGAACAACTGCGCGCGAGCGACTGTGCGGCGGTGCTGCTGAATGATCCGGTCAACATCCGCTATGCGACCGACACGCGCAACATGACGGTCTGGCTTTTGCACAATCCCGGACGCTACTGCCTGGTGCCTGCGGAAGGTCCGGCCGTCCTGTTCGACTATCCGAACAGAAACTGCCTCGCGATCCCGCCCCGGATTCCGGAGATATCCGAGGTGCGTTTGGCTACCTCTTACAGCTTCCAGTTCGTGGCTGAACATGCAGAACCCGTGTGTCGCCAGTGGGCCCGGGAGATCCGCGATCTGGTGAGTTCGCTCATGGGCTCGAGCGCAAAACGACTGGCGATAGACCGTGCCGATCACGAAGGCGTGGATGCGCTGCGCGCGCAGGGTTTCATTCTGGTCGAGGGGCAGCGCCTGCTCGAACTGGCGCGCTCGGTGAAGAGCCCCGAGGAAATCGCCTGCATGCGCCATTCTCTGGCCGTCTGTGACATCGGCATCCAGCGGATGCGCGATGCGCTGCGGCCCGGCATCACCGAGACGGCGCTGTGGGCGGAGTTGCACCACGCCAATATCACCCATGGTGGCGAGTGGATCGAGACGCGCTTGCTCAGTTCGGGTCCACGCACCAACCCATGGTTTCAGGAAGCCTCTGATCGGGTGATCGAGGCGGGGGACCTCGTCAGCTTCGACACCGACCTGGTGGGGCCTTACGGCTACTGCAGCGACGTCAGCAGGACGTTTCTCTGCGGCGAGGGCCGCGCAACCGGGCAGCAGCAAAGCCTCTATGCACTGGCGGTCGAGCAGGTTCAATACAACTGCAGTCTGCTGCGCCCGGGTCTCACTTTCCGGGACTACACGCGGGCCGCGTGGCCCATCCCGGCCCGCTTCGATACGCTGAACTACGGCTGTGTAGCCCATGGTGTCGGCATGATCGACGAGTGGCCCGGGATCGGGCTCGATCTATCTGATCCGTTCCTGATGGACGGGGTGTTCGAGCCGGGGATGACGATCTGCGTCGAGAGCTACATCGGCGAGCCCGGAGGATCGGAGGGCGTCAAATTCGAGGAGCAGGTGCTGATCACCGAGACCGGTTACGAGATTCTCAGCAAGTTTCCGCTCGAACAGAAACTGCAGTGACCGGGTCGCCGCGCTCGGTGCGGAACGCAAATGGCTCGCACGCCAGCGTCGAGAAGAAGCTCTCCACCATGGAGTTTTCATACGCATCACCGCAGGAGCCCATCAATCCCCAGGCCCGCGGCTGGGCAGCCCGACATCCAGATTCACGAGCGTCACGGCAATACCCAGCTGGTAACCCACGTGGCGCTGGCATTTGATGCAGTCCCGTGCGCCGGCATGCTGGCGCAGCTTGCGGCGCAGGCGGCTCACCGCCACCTCGATCCGCGCCTTGTTCACGGCCTCGGACTGCTCGGGGTCACCCACCTGCCAGGCCAATGCCGAGTGCTCGATGCAGTGCCCGTGCAGCGCCAGCACCTTGAGCAGGCGCGCCTCGGTGCTGGTGAGCGCGATCTGTCCGCCGGCCGGGGTGATGAGAACCATCAGCGCCATGTCGAGCTGCCACTGTTCCACGTACTTCGGCGGCGCGAGGCGTGCAAACAGGTTCCGGATCACCGCCGACAGCTCGTCGGGGCGGGTAGGTTTGGTGAGGTACACATCGGCGCCGCTCAGATAGCCCTCGAGCCGCTCCATGCTGCGCACCCGCCCGGTGAGGATGATCACACCG
>CAJADV010000440.1 GCA_903938575.1 uncultured Gammaproteobacteria bacterium | reverse complement strand
GGATGTTCCGTATCGCCTATCGCAGTTTCCTGAGCGAGATCCGCCGCAGCGAACCCGATACCACCGAGATCGAGGATCACCACGCCCTGCACGAAGACGCCCACGAGGCACGCGAATTCATGGCCGATTTCGACACCGCCATGCAGCATCTGAGTGCGGCCCAGCGCGATGCGATCCACTTCTCCCTGCAACGCGGCTTCTCGCATCCCGAGATCGCCGACATAATGGGCATCCCCGTGGGGACCGTTAAGACACACGTACTGCGCGGACGCCACCGGCTGCAAGAGCTGCTCGGCGAGTGGCAGGAGGGTTTCTCCCATGCATGAGCACGACTGGCTGCAACACGCGCTAGAGCGCGCCGAAGAGCCATTGGCAGATGACGGTTTCACGGCCCGCGTGATGCAGGCCATGCCTGCGGTTCCGCGCGAGCGACGGGAGAATCGTTTCGACTGGATTCTTTACGTCGCCGCCGCGGCATCCTCTGCGGTGGTGGCGGTGCAATTCCCGGTGCTGCCCTTCCTGCGCCTGGTGCAGGAGGCGGCACAGATCACCTGGATAGGCGCGGCCGTGATGCTCGGCTGCATGGCGGGCGCGCTGTTCGCCGAGCCGCTGCGCCGGATGCTCTGAGCGCGATCAGTTCGCTGCAAGAACCGCCGCCGCCCGGCGGCGCTTGATCTCAGCCGTGCTGCGCACGCCGTGGTCGGCATATCATCGCTCCGCAACACGGAGACTCCAGCAGCATGAAAGGCAGTCACGATCACGCCGGCGATCCACGTAACGAACACATCCTGATCGATATCAACGGCACGCTCTACCCGCGCCATGAGGCCAAGGTCTCGGTCTTTGACTCGGGATTCATCCTCGGCGACGGTGTCTGGGAGGGCCTGCGGGTGGAGGCTGGCGTGGTGTTGTTCCTGGAACGGCACCTCGAGCGGTTGTTCGAGGGCATGAAGACGCTCGGTTTTCTGCCCGATTTCACGCCTGCAGATCTGAGCGCGCGCCTGTATGCCCTGCTGGCTGCCAACGGGATGGATCATGGGGTGCACATCCGGCTGATGGTGTCGCGGGGCCTCAAGTCCACGCCTTACCAGGATCCGCGCGTCACCATCACGCCGCCCACGGTGGTGATCATCCCCGAGTACAAGCTCCCCAAGCCCGAGACGCTCGCGCAGGGCGTGAGTCTCTACACCGTCTACACCCGGCGCGGTTACCCCGACGTGCAGGACCCGGTGCTGAACACCCACTCCAAGCTGAACTGCGTCGTCGCTTGCATGCAGGCTGCGCGCGCCGGGGCAGACGAAGCCCTGATGCTCGATCCCCACGGCTTTGTTGCCACCTGCAACTCCACGCACTTCTTCATCGTGCGCCGCGGCGAGATCTGGACCTCCAGCGGCAACTACTGTCTGGATGGCATCACGCGGGGGAAGGTGCTGGAACTCGGGCGCGCGCTGGAGATCCCGGTGCGTGAGAAGAGCTTCTCCCTGCATGACGTCTACAACGCCGAGGAGGCTTTCGTGACCGGCACCTTCGCCGGGCTGGTGCCGGTGCGCGAGGTCGACCAGCGCCCGATCGGCGACGGTCATGCCCGCCCCGTGATCGCCCGCTTGCAGGGCGCTTACCGTGAGGCAGTGGCTCACTACATCCGCAATCGCGGTTCGATTCATGCGCGTTGAGGCAGTTGCCCCGCTGCGTATCGCGATGTGGTCCGGGCCGCGCAATATCTCCACGGCCATGATGCGCGCCTTCGAGAACCGGCCAGACTGCACGGTCGTCGACGAGCCTTTCTATGGCTACTACCTGCAGGCCACGGGCTCCGATCACCCCGGCCGCGAGGACGTCATCGCCAGCATGGACTGTGACTGGCGCAGCGTGGCGCGGACCATGACCGAAGGCCTGGTGCACACCCCCGTCCAGTACCAGAAGCAGCTCACCCACCAGATGCTGCCCGAGGTGGACTTGAGCTTCACCGGGGCACTGGTTAATTGTTTCCTGGTGCGCGAGCCGGCGCGGATGATTGCCTCCTATATCAAGGTGCGGCCCGACTTCGCGCTCCACGAGCTTGGGCTCTCTCAGCAGAGGGATATCTACCGCTACGTGGCGGCGAGGGCTTCCCGCCTGCCGCTGGTGGTGGATGCCCTGGAGGTGCTTTCGGATCCGCGCACGGCCCTCGGCCGGATCTGCGCGCATGCCGGCATCCCCTTTTTGGAGCAAATGCTTCACTGGCCGGCTGGCCGTCGTGAGACCGATGGCGTCTGGGCACCCCACTGGTACGCGGCCGTGGAGGCTTCCACAGGATTTGATGCCCCCCCGACCGTGGCACCTGAAGTGCCGGCCCGCTACCGCGGCCTGCTGGCCGAGGCCGAGGACATCTACCGTGAGATGTGCGCCCGCGGCTGATGCCGCCTCCCCGCCTCGAATTGCCAATTAGTTCCACTCAGGCCCGTACTGCTTGTCATTTACCCGTTGGCCGCTGCTATATTTCGATCACACGTTGATCACGATTTGATCACGTTGCGATCACGTTCGTTGTTCCTGAAGGCTGTGGCTGTTGTTTCGTTGTGTGCGGCAAGGGGTTGTATCGCGCACGACCGTGAGATTGTTTTAACGGTTTCGCGTATAGGCGGTGCGGCAGCCAAGGTGGTCAAACCCGGTCAGGGTGGGGCCTTTCGGTGTGAACGGGCAGATAAAAAAGTTCAGAAACCATAGAGGATTCAACATGCTGCAGAAAAAACCATTGGCGCTGGCGGTGAGCGCGGCACTTGGCTTCGGCGTCGCAGTTTTCGGCCTGCCAGTCATGGCGCAGGACTCGGCTCAGGTCCTTGAGGAAGTCGTCGTGACGGGTTCCCGGATCAAGCGGGCCGATTTGGCGTCCGCCAGCCCGGTGACGGTATTGAACCGCGAGGACCTCAAGGCAACGGGCATCACCGATATCGGTGACCTCATCCAGAGCATGCCCTCGATGTCCGGCTCCCCCATCGGGACCACGACCAATAACGGCGGCGATGGCTCCGTGCAGGTTGATCTCCGTGGACTGGGCGCATCGCGGACCCTGAACCTGGTGAACGGTCGCAGAACGGTCGACGGCGGTGATTACCAGACGATTCCGGCAGCGATGATCGAGCGCGTCGAAATCCTGAAAGACGGCGCCTCCGCCGTTTATGGCGCCGATGCAGTCGCCGGTGTGGTCAACGTCATCACCCGCAAGGACTTCGAAGGCGCCGAGATCGAGGCCCAGAGCTCCGACTGGGACAAAGCCGACCGTGGCAAGCAAGACACGCTGAGCGTGGTGTTCGGCAAGGGCTTCGAGGGCGGCCACTTCATGTTTGGCGCGGAATACGTCAAGCAGCAGGAGGCCTACCAGAGCGATGTGCCTTGGGGCCATATGCAGAACACCTACTACATCTACCCGGAAGGTTGCGAAAAACAGCCGTCCAGCCCGTATGACGGGAGTGCCTCCGGTGGTTGCTACCCACTGGGGTCCAGCCGTATCGAAGAAGGCAGGCTGCGATTTGCCGACGGGGAGACCTACATGAACGAGGGTAACGGCCTCGTGCCCTACGATGGACGTACCTATAACTACGCCCCCGGCAACTACCTCCAGACACCCTACGAAAGGTTCAACGTGTTCTCCGAGGGGTCCGTTGAGATAACCGACAACGTGCGCGCGTTCCTGGAGTTACGCGGAAACCTGCGGGATTCGTCGCAGGAACTGGCGCCCACTCCGCTGTCAACAGAGACTGATCCCGCGTACGACGGTGTGTGGGAAGGCACGCCATATAGCGGAATCTCCGAGCAGAATTACTACCTGGCGCAGGCACTCACCGCGGCTGGCTTGCCGGTTCTCCCGGTCACCAACGCTCGCCGCAGGATGAGTGAAAGAGCCCGCAGCTTCGACCAGGACGTCACGCAGTGGCAGGGCGTATTCGGCCTTGCCGGTCAGATCACCCAAGACATTGATTGGGAGCTGAGCTACAACCGCGGCGTGCGCACCATCACGTCCAATGACTTCGGCCAGTATTTCGGCCCGAACCTCGCCAACGCGCTCGGACCGTCCGCGGATCTGGACGGCGACGGCACACCCGAGTGTTACCAGGATCTCGCCGATCCGACCAGCCTGATTGCCGGCTGTGTTCCGATGAACCTCGTCGGCGGGCCCGGCACCGTCACCGATGACATGTACAACTATGTACAAGCAAACCTGACGGATCACCTCCGTGTCGAACAGGAAATCTGGGAGTTCTTTGTCTCCGGCTCGAGTTTCGAGCTGCCGGGCGGGGCGCTTGGCTGGTCGGTCGGTGCTTTCCACCAGGAGCAGGATCTGAACAACTCCCCGGATTCCGGGAAGCAACTGGGCCAAGTCACCGGAAACACCGGGGGCGCCACCGTTGGCTCGCTTGAGGTGAATTCTGCGTACCTTGAGCTTCTGGCCCCCGTTTTCAACAACGGATCGCAAGCTCTGGATGTGAAGCTCGGATTGCGGCACGACGACTACAGCGCCTTTGCTGCCGAAGACACCTGGCAGATCGGACTCGATTTCCAGGTGATCAAGGGCCTGCGCCTTCGCGGAACGGCAGGTAGTGTGTTCCGGGCTCCGACCATAAGTGATCTCTACGGAGGCTCGTCGGACAGTTTCCCGTCGTTCTCTGATCCCTGCGCAGCTGATCCCCCTGCCGCGGGTTGCGCTCAGCAGAGCGAGCAACTCGACAGCCAAGTCCTGACTCAGGTCGGCGGGAACCCGAACCTTACCCCCGAAACCGGTGATACCTACACGGTCGGTGTGGTCTGGACCCCCGAGTTCGTCTCCGGCG
>CAJADV010000439.1 GCA_903938575.1 uncultured Gammaproteobacteria bacterium | reverse complement strand
GCGGGCAGTGCTGATGATCCCGGTGGATAGCCCTGCTTCCTCGGCCAATTCGAGCAGCGTTTGCTGCGACGCGGCCGCCACGATCTTGCCCGAGCGTTCTTCGGCGCTGATCGCTCCGGCCACGCTAAGCACGCCGTCGATGGTTTTCACGCCGGTCATCATGGCGCTCATGGTGGGCGCCGAGTCGGAGACCTGCTGATTGACCGAATAGGTCTTGGAGAGCGCGAGGTGCGGGAACTGCTCGAAGGAGAGCGAGTTCTCCTCGCCGCGCTCACCGCGCAACTGTCCCTCGAGGATCCGCGCGGCCGTAACGGTGGCCACACCCATGCCGTCGCCCACAAAGAGAATGACGTTGCGCGCGCGCTCGGGCTGACCCGGAGACCAGCTACGTGCCTTGTCGAGCGCGATAGCACCCTGTTGTTTCCACCATGCGGGGTCGACATCCGCCGCAGCGGCTGGCAGCGCGGATTCGGCCAGTACGAGACGTGCTGCCAACAAGCTGGCGGCAATACATATGACGGTTTTCACGATGGCTACCTCGGCTGCTCAATGACGGCTGGGATCCAGCCTCCGCAACATGACACACAGGCCCTGCACAGCGGCTCTGCCAGCGGCATGATGCCTCGGGCGGGCGGCGGACTGCGCAGGGCGCGTGACTCGGCTAGAGTATCGCGTCTGGCGAGGATCTCTGTCATGCATCGCGTTTTCAAGGCATTGCGCCACGCTTCCCCGGCTGCCCGTTTGCGAGACCGGTTGCCGCGCGCCTGCCTGCTCGGTTGCCTGCTGCTTGTGGGCGCCTGCTCGGTGGTGGGCGCTCTCTACGAGCGGCTCGACCTGCTGCTCGGCCTGGAAGCTGACAGCTGGCTGGATCTGGATGCCGATCAGAAGAGCAGTTTTCGCCTTGCCGCCCGGGAGCGCATCGAGCAGAACCGCCGTGATGAGCTGCCCCGCTATATCGGATTGCTTGAAATCGCAGCCCTGCGCCTGGAGGACTCGCCCGATGCCGCTACGCTTCTGGCGGATGCCGAGAGTCTGCGGTTGGCGCTGCGTGACACCATCCGGCGCAGCCTGCCCATGGTCGCTGACACCTTGGCGCGATTGCGCCCGGAGCAGATCGAGTATTTCGCGGAGCAACTCGAGAAGAGCAACGCCGAGTACACCGAAGAGTACCTTGATGTTCCGCCGGATCGTTTTCGGGGCGCGCGGCTGAAGCGTTCGCGTGAGGCCGTGGAGCGTTGGACCGGACGCCTGGACGCTGCGCAGCGCGAGCGATTGGCGGCTTTGGTCGACGCGATACCCGATGGCTCCGCCGCGTGGAATCGCTACTCGCTCGCCTGGCAGCAGGCGCTTCTTGCGGAGCTTCGGGCCGGCACCGACAGTCCGCGTCTGCTGCGCCTCATGGAGCACTGGTGGATCACGGATGCCGGCATGGATCCGGTATATGTGGAGCAGCTCGAGACCAATCGTGGCCTGATCGCCAGCGCCCTTGCGGAGCTGCTGCCCACGCTCAGCGAGCGTCAGCGTGCCCGTGCGACGCGCGAATTCCTCGATCTGGCTGGGGATCTTCGCGAGTTGCAGCGCCCCGACTCGCAAGGGGCGGCTCCGTGAGCGCAGCGACTGGCGGGACGCGACTTCTCGTGATTCGACTCGAGGCGCAGGCGGTGCAGTCGGCGGCTTTCGATACCTGGCTGCGCGATCACGTGGCCGACGTGCTGCAAGAGCCCGGTGTGCTGGCCGCTAAAATCCTCGACGACGACACGGACACCGCGCCCCATTGTGTGCGGCGCGCGGTTCATTACCAGCTGCTTGACGCCACCGTGATGCCGGCGCTGGCCGCAGCTCAACCCGGGTGGCCCGAGGCTGGCGCCCAGCCTGTACTCGCAGGCTCATCCGTGTTGACGCGGGAGTTGCTCTGCCCGCGCGAAGAATTCCAGAGTGGCGCGCCCACCACCGAGAACTGCGCCAACTGCGGAGAGGTTCTCACCGGCCAGCACTGTGCGCACTGCGGCCAGCATGCGCGGGTGCGCGTGCTTTCGCTGTGGGGCTTGCTGCGGGATGTCACGGGGGATCTGCTGAACTGGGATGCGCGCCTGTGGCGCACCCTGCGCCCGCTCGCCCTGCGCCCCGGGTTTCTCACCCGCGAGTACCTGGTAGGGCGTCGTGCGGCATACACGCCGCCATTCCGGATGTATCTGATCTTGAGCCTGCTGTTTTTTGTGCTCGCGCCGCTTGATGGCGACTTTGTCCTGGGTGTCAGCAGCGGCGATCCGCTGGTGCAGGCCGGTGCCCCCGTCTCTGTGCAGACCCGTCCGTCTGCAGACGATGTGAAAGAAACCTGCGACAAGGACCTGCGGGTCAATATTGGCCCGTTTGCCGAGGCCTGGGAGCCGCGCCTGCGTCAGGCCTGCCACCGCGTGCTGTCCGATCCCGGGGGGTTCGGTGCGGCGATGCTCGACAACATTCCCCGCATGATGTTTGTATTCCTGCCCCTGGTGGCGTTGATCATGCAGTTGCTGTACGTCGGCTCCGGGCGTTTTTATGTCGAGCACCTTCTGTTCTTCGTGCACGTCCACGGGGCGTTCTTTCTGGGCGCGCTGTGCGTGATGCTGTTCGGGCTGGGCGAGCGGATTCCTGGCCCTGTTGGTGCATCGCTCGGCTGGCTGGGTGGTGCTGGCACTGCCGCGCTGGTGATCTACCTGCCGTACTACCTGTACCGTTCCATGCGGCGGGTCTATGGGCAGAGTCGCGGTTGGACCCTGCTGAAACTCTCGCTGCTGGTGAGTGGATACGTGATCTGTCTCGGCCTCACCGTGATGGCGCTCCTCGTGTTCACCGCGCTCGAGCGCTGATACCTGAACCATTAGCTGCGGCCGTTGCCCAAGCCGCCATGACACACGGAACTCAACCATGAAGCGCCGCAATCTTTTCACCCTCCTTGCCGCCGCGGGTCTCGCTTCCCGCAGTCGGGCTGCGGGCTCCACCACCTCCAGCATCGGGCGTCTGGATCTTCCGGACGAGGAGTGGCGGAAGCGACTGAGCCCGGAGCAATACCGCGTGCTGCGCCACGAGGCCACCGAGCCCCGGCAAAGCAGCCCGCTCAACCACGAGAAGCGCCGAGGCACCTTCGTTTGCGCGGGCTGCGAGCTGCCGTTGTTCGACTCGGCGATGAAATACGAAAGCGGCACGGGCTGGCCGAGTTTCTTTGACGTATTGCCGGGCGCGGTCGGCACCAAGCGCGACTGGAGCCTGATTATTCCGCGCACCGAATACCATTGCGCCCGCTGTGAAGGTCATCAGGGGCATGTGTTCGGGGACGGCCCGGCCCCCACGGGCCTGCGCTACTGCAACAACGGTGTGGCACTGCGTTTCGAGGCGGCGGCATGAAGACGGCAGCACTTCGTTTCATCTTCGCAGTACTTGTCTTCACCGGGGTTGGCGCACGCGCCGCCACTGACACAGCCGTTTTCGCCGGCGGCTGTTTCTGGTGCGTGGAATCCGACTTCGACACCGTGCCGGGCGTGATCTCGACCACCTCGGGCTACACGGATGGTCACCTGCCGAACCCCAGTTACGAGCAGGTTGCGGCCAAACACACGGGGCATGCTGAGGCGGTGCTTGTGGTGTTCGATCCGCAGCGCGTGAGTTATGCGCAGCTGGTGGAGTTTTTCTGGCGGAGCATCGACCCCACCACCGTGGACCAGCAGTTCTGCGATGTGGGAAGCCCGTACCGCACCGCCATTTTCGTGCGTGGCGCGGAGCAGCGCGCCACGGCCGAGGCCTCGCTGGCGGCCTTGCAGAAGAACAAGCCCTTCAAGGAAGACATCGTCACCGGGATCGTGGATGCGGGGCCGTTTTATCCGGCCGAGGATTATCATCAGGACTACTACCGCAAGAACCCGGTGCGTTACGGCTACTACCGTTACGGTTGCGGGCGCGATGAGCGTGTGAAGGCTCTGTGGGGGCAGAGCGTGGCGCACTGAGGCCCTCTCAGCTCTCCTCTTCGCGCGCGGCGAGGCGCTCGCGTCGCCGTTCGTCTTCGAGCCGGACGTCCTCGATATTCTTGAGCACGGCGTCCAGATCGACCGGTGCGTCGACTTCCTCCACGCGACCGGTCAAGGGCATGCCCGGGCTGAGCGTGCCGGCTTCGTAGTGCTGCCAGATTTCCCGCCCGAAGGCCGTGCCGCGCAGCGCAGGGGCGAATTGTCCGAGGTAGAGCGCAAGGTTGTCGGCGTCACGCTCGAGCATGCGGGCGGCGTGGTTGTTGCCAGCGGCATCGACGGCCTGCGGCAGGTCGATGATCACCGGACCCTCTACGCCGACCAGAATGTTGAATTCGGAGAGGTCGCCGTGGACCAGCCCGGCGCAGAGCATGCGGACTACCTGATCGATCAGGAGGTCGTGG
>CAJADV010000438.1 GCA_903938575.1 uncultured Gammaproteobacteria bacterium | reverse complement strand
CGGAAGATGGTTGGCTTGATCGCCCATGGGTGCACTCCATCATGACGGCTCCGACGGCAGAACGCAACAAAAAAGCGATCGGCCCCGGCGAACCGGAGCCGATCAGGAGTAGGGAGAGCTGGACGGGTTTCGAACGTTTCGAGGGATCTAGCTCGCACAAGAGAGCTGGATAGCCCCTCGTGGCACGCTCAGAACAGGGTTCTAGATCTCTCTAGTTCCCCCGCATCGGTCCCCTCCGCGCCCCAAATGGCGTTGGCGCAGTTGGAATCGACCGAGTTGGGAAATCCGCTCACATTGCGTGTCGCTCATCCGTTCAGTATTCGGGAGCGGCCAACGTGGCCGCGCATCCCGAACCGTCTGACACGTCTCGTGACACTCTGGCTAGAAAGGATCAGCATGCATCGAAACCACCTTGGATCTCCGCAACACCGATCGAACGCGCTACTACTCGGGCTCATTGCTTCCGTCATGATTGGCGCGGGCGCCTTCGCCGATGCGACCCTCGATGTGGAGCCATCCGCCACTTCTACGACGGCTGGCATCAAAGGCTTTGAAATCTCCGACGAGTCCACTGCCGAAGGTTCGGTTTGGTCCTGCAAGGTCGTCGATACGCGCGCCAAGTCTGGAAGTATCACCGTTCGCACCGACGGCACCCGTACTACCGCCAAGATCGTGCCGGCTGCCGGCGGGAGTGCAATCGAGATCGGCGTTTGGGGGGTCGGCGACCTCGAGGTGAAGCGTGACGGCGTGGTCGTTGCATCGATCGCCACGACATCTGCACCAGGCGAGCGGATCCCGATCGTGGGTGACATCAGAGGTCTTAAGGAACTCCAAGCGGACCCGGCGTGGGGGGTCGTGCTTGCCGCAGCAAGTGATTCCAAACTGCTGGATCATCTGCGCGCGAGTGCACCTGTGGCGGCGCCATCCTGCGAAGACGCTTGCAGGACTGACTGGCCAACTCCTGATGACTGCGTCGGCCCATGGGACAGTTACATCTGCCGCATCGTCGCGGCGAACTACGACTTCTGCCGTCGCTCTTGCCGGTGCGACTCGCTTGGGTCACCCGGCGCGGAGGCTCGCAAGAGTGCCGCCGCGGCACTCCTGATCCTCGAAAAATTGAAGTGCGCCCCAGCTCTCGCTCTCTGAATACGATTCAGTTCTTGCAGATCAAATGACGAAGTCGCAAACAAGTGAAAGCGTCCCCATGGCTGACCATACCCGCGCGATCCCGTCCTCGTCCGAAACCGTGCGCTGCCACCGCTGTGGCAGCATGCGCTCGGCGGTGGGCGGGATCTGCGCGGAGTGCGGTGCAAGTCATGAGGAGTGGAGGCAGTGGCGCGAACGTGGGTCGGTCGTCTGGCAGGCACTCGACCGCAAGATGCGAGCGGCAACCATGGGGGTCGTTCTCGCGGTCTCGCTCTGGATCCTCAGCGCACTCGCAATCGCCTGGCTCGTCACGAACCGGCACGGAGATGTATCGGATGAGCTTGGTGCAGTGCTTCTCTATGGCCTCAGCTGGGCAACGTTCCTCGGCGCGCTTATGTGCGCCCTTCGTGTCGACCTCGCGCTTCGAGCGATGCCTTCATGGGTGATCGAGCGTTCAGCATGGCTCGGCGGATTTTGGATTCCTGCTGGGGCCCTGTCCATCGTGGCGTTGCAGTTTCCTTCGATGCTGCCCGGAAACGGAAGCACCGGATTCGACGTGAACGTCGCGCGGATCATCGTTGGGCTTGTGTCGCTTGCCATGAGCCAGGCACATTGGTCCCAAGTCCGTGCGATCGCGCGGTGGCGACTAAGCGGGTGTGAATCGGTGGATCGAGCTTCCGCGCGGTTTGCTCGCGGACCGTTGATTGTGATTGGGCTGACCTTGACGCTCGGTCTCACTGCGATCGTGCTGAAAGAGGCATCGGTCTCATGGCCACCGAACCTCGCAAATGTGTCGCCGAGTGCGGTACTCCTACGCATGGGGCCTTGGGTGGCACTGGCCAGCGTGGCGGTGTGGCTCCGAGTTGTCATCTTGAATGCTCGTGAGCTGAGGCGCTGGGCGAGTCGTGGCTGACGTCGACGTCCTGGAAGAGGTGATGCGGATCCACCGCGCTGCGCCGTGGCCTCCGAGTGCGGCGGAGGTGCTGATGGCGGTCTCCATGGGTTCCGCGCTCTCGTCGACGACTGGTCAACCGATCGACCATGCCGACGTGCTGCGAGCAGACTGTCTCGCGCTGGGACTGCTTTACGGGGCTGTACCGCAGATCCGGCGATACGCAGCGGTGATCGATCCAGGCCGCCATCCGGCCGAGGCACTGGAGGTCGCTCATCAAGTGATGTGCGCCGTGCCCTATGCGCATCGGCAGATTGCCGCCGCGATAGGCGCACGTCATCCCTCGTGGAGCGCATTGGTCGAGGCCGTGGCGAATACTGCGGCAGCGCTCGAATCGGGGCGGCACTTCGCCGAGTTGCCGTCTGAGGTTGGCCAGCCGCTTCCGTGTGGACGGCTACGTTTCGAGATACGCGGGTACCTCGGATCCGGGGGATCCGCCGATGTCATGATCGCACGAGATAGGCTTCTTACGGCGAAGCTCGACGCCGTTGCCATCAAGTTCAGTCGGTTGGCCGATACCTCGGGCTACGCGAGACTCCGAGAAGAAGCGGAACGTTCGGCATCAGCGCGCCACGCGTGCGCCGTGTCGGTACTCGACGTCGGTCTCGCAAGCGCGGGCATTGGCTACATCGCGTTCGAGCGGGTCCGAGGTACTCCGCTGACGATGCACCTCGCAGCCGAGTCCGAGTTCACGCCGGAACATGCGTGCTGCGCTGTTGCAGAACTTGCAGACGCTATCGCTCAAGTTCACGCGCAAGGATTCGCTCACGGTGACATCACCCTGGCGAACACGTTGCTCGACGACGATGGTCGATTGCGCATTGTCGACTTTGGCGTCGGCGGGCCTGCGACACAGGATGCGCGTGAGTGGGATTGCGCATGCCTCGCAGCGTTGCTTGAGGTGTTGCTTGTCGGCTGCGCAGTGCCTCTTGCTTCGAAGCATGGCAAGATCGAAGAGACGCGAGATGCCGAACGGCTCCCGAGGAGTCTTACCCTTCGCGCGTACGCTGTTCGAATAAGTCGGCGGACACGACACGCACCAGGCGACATGCGTTCGTACGCGCGCGACCTCCGTCAAGCTGTCGAGCGAACGCGCATGATGCGACTTGCGCTTGTCGTCTTGACGGCCCTTGCTGTCATTGCGACGGTCGGGCTGCTCCTTGGGAGTGCGAGTACTGCATGAACTTCACAAGCACACGTGCCACGGAGGATTCGCCCGCGCTCTCGAGCGAGAGACCATGCGCCGAGTTCATCGCAACGCAGATCCCATCCCTCATTCGTCGGATCCGATCCATACGGGCCGGTCAAGCGATCGACTGGCAGTTGCGCACGAGCGAACTATTCTCGACTGCGGCGCGACGGATCCTTGCGTCCCCAAGGTTGCGTACCGCAGCGGTCGAGCGCCGCGCGTTTTTCGCGATCCTGGATTCAATTGTTCGGAACGCGATTGTTGATCGTGTCCGGCGGGCTCGTTGCGAGGCGCGTGCAAGGCAACTGCTTGCGAAGCAACCAAGTGGTTCGGCGGATAGCGCTGCTCGCGAGCGGATTGCTGAGCTGATACGAGGACTCTCGGAAGAAGATCGGTTGCTTGTTGAGGCGAAGCTGCGTGGTGACGCATGGGCGCCTACGGCTCGTCGGCTTGGAATCTCGGAGGCAGCCGTTCGACAGCGATGGACCACGCTTCGAAGATCCCTCCTCGAGAGGGGGGGGATCGACGACAGTTGACCGGGGCGCTCTCAT
>CAJADV010000437.1 GCA_903938575.1 uncultured Gammaproteobacteria bacterium | reverse complement strand
CTGGAAGCGTTCGCTATTCGGCGATCTGTACGCCTACGGCCCGGATTCGGTGCGCTTCTACACGCGCAGGAAGACCATCACGCAGCGTTGGCCGAGTGGCGGTGTGCGGGACAAGGCGCAGTTCGCGTTTCCGTCGAATGGGTGAGCGAGATGTTGGAGTCCCGAGCCCGGCTGGGGAGTTCTTGTGAATGGCTTCACCGAGGCATAGTATTACGAAAGTTATAACTTTATGGGATATCCATGCACACGCTCAAACTCACCCAGATCGGTAACTCGGTGGGCGTCATCCTGCCCAAGGAGATATTGGCTCGCCTGAAGGTTGAAAAGGGTGATTCGATCTTCGTTACGGAGACTCCCGAAGGCCTCGCGATTACCGCTCATGATCCGGCCTTCGAGGAGCAGATGAGGGCGGCGCAGGCAATCATGAAGAAGCGCCGAAACGTTCTCCGCGAATTGGCGAAATGAGCGGCTGGGTCTGGATCGAACGCGCCGTTGTTCTTGCCATCCACAACGAGCAACTCGCAGAGCACGGCGGGCTTACGGGTATCAGGGACGAGGGTTTGCTCGAGTCTGCACTGGCGAGGCCTTTGAATCTCGCCGCGCACCACACTCCGGATTGTGCTGATCTCGCAGCTGCCTATGGATTCGGAATTTGCCGCAACCATCCGTTCATGGATGGAAACAAACGCACGGCCTTCGTCGTCATCGAATTGTGTCTGGCCATAAACGGCTACGAACTTGTTGCAGAGGACGCGGACTGTGTTTTGACGATGTTTGCGCTCGCTGCCGGGGAATTCGAGGAACCCTCTCTTGCCGCATGGATTCGTGAGCGCTCGGTCAGACGCTGAGTTCCATCTTACTGTTTTACCGACGACATCGAGGTCTGCATGGTGGGCGTGAACGTGGCGCTGCCGGTGCCGGTCGCGATCCACTCCTTCGGCGGCTGGAAGCGCTCGCTATTCGGCGATCTGTACGCCTACGGCCCGGACTCGGTGCGTTTCTACACGCGTCGGAAGACGATCACGCAGCGTTGGCCGAGTGGCGGTGTGCGGGACAAGACGCAGTTCGCGTTTCCGTCGAACGGGTGAGGCCCGCGTTTGCGCGTTTGGTGTTTAGCCGCGAACCCTGAAGGCAAATCCTGGTGGCTACATCCGAGTAACCAGGTGAGGTGGTTGCGGGCCGCCATACGCAGCGCCACACTGAACCACCCCCCGCTTGCGCAAGGACGCGCAGCCGATGCACGCCCACGGCAGGGGAGCCCGCCTACGCGTGTTTGAGGCCGACTCTTGGGGAAGCAGGTGTCGAGATCGATGTGATCCTCATCAAATCTCGACGTCGCTCGCCATTTGCTGGCTTATTCAGAGAGTCCTTCACGCTCCGTTTTCCATCGGTAGATACGAGCTCATGTCGATTCCTCACTCAGACGAAGCAGTGATGCTGATGGCTGCTATCAGCCATGAACTCGGCCTTGGTCCAGATCGATTGTCCGCCGAAAGCCTGGAACGTACCTTCGAGCCACTGCAGTCGGCCATGCTGCCTGAGGAGAAGGTGAAGTTCCCCCCATCGCCAATGGCTGTTGCGTTTCTGGCATCGTGCTCACGCTTTGCCGAGCGGCCGGCGTACCGGATCGATGGCGAGTGGATCACCTGGGCTGAATGCGCGATTCGGGTCGGGCGCCTTGCCGCTCAACTGCTGGGAGCTTGTGCGCAGAAGACCACCCGCGATGCCCCCCCGGTCGTCGCCGCACTGCTGCAAAACTCGCCGCTGTTGATCGAGCTCTTCTATGCCGCAGCGCTTGGCAATTTCGCGCTTCTGCCGGTCAATCACCGGCTCACGCCGAGCGAAACCGACGACGTCCTTCTAAGCAGTGCAGCCGAATTGCTCGTCACTTCGGCTGTCTGGTTGCCGAAGTGTGAGTCACTGGCGTGGTGTCGCTCGAATGGCGGTAGAACGCTGTGCGAAGCTGAGACGGCGCCGGACTGCAGCCT
>CAJADV010000436.1 GCA_903938575.1 uncultured Gammaproteobacteria bacterium | reverse complement strand
GGCAGCCGCCTGATAGAGCTTGCGGCCCACCTCGGTGGAGCCGGTGAAGCTCAGCTTGCGCACGCGCGGATCGGTGCAGAACGCCTCGCCCACCGGGGCGGGGTCCGAGGTGGTGACCAGGTTGGCGACACCGGCGGGAATGTCCGCCTCTTCCAGAATACGGAACACCGCCATCGCACAGAGCGGCGTGGATTCCGCGGGCTTCAGCACAATGGTGCAACCGGCGGCCAGAGCAGGCGCAACCTTGCGGGTGATCATCGAGACGGGGTAGTTCCAGGGCGTGATCGCACAGACCACGCCCACCGGTTCACGCCGCACCAGGAAACGCTGATCAGCACGCGCCGAGGGGATCATCTCGCCATAGACACGCTTGGCTTCCTCGGCAAACCAGAGCAGGAAATCCGCAGCGTATTTCACTTCGGTGAGAGCCATTTTCAGCGGCTTGCCCTGTTCGGCGGTCATCAGTCGCGCGAGTTCCTCGCGCTTGGCCATCATCAGCTCCCAGGCGCGGTAGAGCCTTGCCGAGCGCTCATAGGCGCCACAGCCTGCCCAGGCGGGGAAGGCCGCAGCTGCCGCCGCGATGGCCGCATCGGCCTCGGCCGCGCCGCCATCGGGCGCGGTGCCGATCTGTTCGCCGTTCGCGGGGTTGAATACCGCGAACTCCCGCAGTCCGCCCAACCATTGGCCGTTGATGTACATCTCTGAGATTTCCTCATCACTAAAAGCTGGACAGAAGCGGTCTGCGCTCGCAGCTTGAACCTATTTTTACAGCCTATTTTGCAATTTAATTGCCCAGAACCACAGAACTAGATGGATGATTTTCCTGATCTCATGGATGAGCTGATGTACGCCATTAAAAATCATCGCGTGCTTGGCTCCCGGAAGCCTCGCCTTCTAGACTGCCCGAACCATGGCAGCCCGGATCGCGTGCACGCCGGCGTTGCGCGACAATCCCGCACGCCGGCGCGGGCCCTGGCAGACACGCACCGAGCGCGCACCCCAAACCGGCGCCTGAGCAACCCACGGGAGAACCCATGCAAGCAGCCCGCTTCGAGCGCTTCGGCGCCGCCGACGATGTACTGGTCATCGGCGAATTGCCGGATCCCAAGCCTGCACCGGGCGAGGTGCTGGTGCGCCTGCACACGAGCTCACCGAATCCCTCGGATGTAAAAAAACGCGCCGGGGCTGCCCCCGGACTGCTGGACGGCGGCTTCATCGTGCCGCACAGCGACGGCGCGGGGGTGATCGAATCCGTGGGCGCCGGGGTGTCACCCGCGCGCGTCGGCGAGCGCGTGTGGGTGTATCAGGCGCAGCACGCAAGACGCTTCGGCACGGCCGCGCAGTACGTGGCGATCGCCAGCGAACGCGCGCCCACGCTGGCACCAGAAGCGGATTTCGCGGCAGGCGCCTGCCTCGGCATTCCCGCCATGACCGCGCATCGCTGCGTCTTTGCCGACGGGCCCGTGGCAGGCCAGTGCGTGCTGGTTACCGGAGGCGCAGGCCGCGTGGGCTGGTACGCGATCCAGTGGGCGCGGGATGCGGGCGCCACCGTTATCGCAACAGCCTCCAACGAGACCGACCGCGCCGCCTGCCTGTCGCTCGGCGCGCAGGCCGTGGTGAATCACCGGGAACCCGACTGGGGCAAACAGGTGCTCGATGCCACCGGTGGCGCGCGCATCGACCGCGTGATCGACGTGGAATTCGGCGCCAACCTGCCGCAGGTGCTGGAGTGCATTCGCACCAGCGGCACGCTGGTGAGTTATGGCTCGGTGCAAGTGCCAGAGCCCGTGCTGCCCTTCCGCCGCATGATGTTCTTGGATCTGTTGCTGCGGCTGGTGATCGTCTACGACATGCCCGAGAGCGCCAAGCAGCAGGCAGTAACGGACATCAACACCGCGCTCGCCGCCGGCACACTGCAGCACCGCATCGCGGCGCGCTTTGCGTTGCAGGACATCGCCGCCAGCCATCGGCTGATCGAGGCGGGCACGGCGCGCGGCTGCGTCGTGGTGGATATCGCATGAGCGTACTCCGCCGATTGGTCGGCGCGGCACTGATCACCGCACTGGCCGGCGGCTGCCTCGCAGACGATGCCGCAGCGCCCCGCGTCACGCTGGGTGGCACCACCTTCGAGGGCATCGCCACCGGCGATGGTGAGGGCTCGGCTTTTCTCGGCATCCCCTTCGCGGCGCCGCCAGTCGGCGCGCTGCGATGGTCCCCGCCCACGCCCTGGCAGCCTACCGGTGCGCGCTACGCGGCAACCCGGTTCGCGCCCGGCTGCCTGCAGGATGAGCGCATGGTGGGCTGGTACCGCGACCTCGTGCGCGCCTTCGACGGCGACCCGGCGGCGGTGCCCGCGCCCGCGTTCAGCGAGGACTGCCTCTACCTGAACCTGTGGCGCCCTGGCCCCGCCCCCGCACCGTTGCCGGTGCTGGTGTGGATCCACGGCGGCAGCAACAAGGGTGGCTGGAGTTCAGAGCCCAACTACGCGGGCAAAATGCTCGCGCGCGAAGGGCTGGTGGTGGTGAGCGTCGCCTATCGCCTCGGCGTGTTCGGTTTCTTCAGCCAGCCGGGGCTGCCGCAGTCGAATTTCGCGCTGCAGGACCAGATCGCAGCCCTGAGCTGGGTGCGCGACAACATCGCAGCCTTCGGCGGAGATCCCGCGCGGGTCACCGTGGCCGGTGAATCCTCGGG
>CAJADV010000435.1 GCA_903938575.1 uncultured Gammaproteobacteria bacterium | reverse complement strand
GACACTGCGGCCCGCCTGGTACGGAACGTGGGTGGCCGCAAGCGTTGCACCCGCGCGAAAGGCGGCGTCAGCGCGATCGACCATGGCCCAGAAGCGCGACGAACCCGCCGTGTCGATCACCAGATGCACCCGCGAGCGCGATCCGCCATTGACCACACGGTGGCGTCGCCAGGAGTCAAAGATCCAGGCCTCCCCGGCCTGCATGTTCAGTTGCGCTGCGCCGCAGTGAAAAACCACCTCCGGGCTAGTCACCACCGGCACGTGGATACGCACGTGGTTGTGCCAGTGGTAGTGGTAATCGACGTGTGGCGTGACCTCGCAGCCGGGCTCGAGCTTCATCAATCGCGAGCGGCCGAAGACCTCGCCAAAGCTCGCGATCACTTGCTGCAGATAGGGGCAGCGCGCAAGGTGCGGCGTGGGTTTCATCTCGCCCCGGAAGCCGTTGTTGTCGCCACCACCGCAGGAGATAAGCGCCAGCGCCGAGTTGCCCTCGGTGTTGTCGGGGTGGTCCATCCACGGGAGATCTTCGAACTGCGCGAGCTCCTCGGCCATGCGTGCGGCGTCGAAGCGGTACGGCAGGGGAATGAACTCGGCGTTGAGTTTCATGCAAGGTTCCGGGCTGCGGATCGCGGGCTCAAGCGCTCGCTGCTGGCAGCATAGCCGAGCGCCCTGCCCCCGCGCATGCGGGCCTCAGCGGGCCTGTCCATGGCAAGCCTTGTAACGCCGGCCGGAGCCGCAGGGGCATGGCTGGTTGCGCCCCGGTATCGCCGGGGGCGAGTGCTTCGGGAGCGGCGGCGACGCGGCGGCTCCCGGATCGGGCCCGGACGCCGACAGCGGCAAAGATCGCCCGCCCACGAAGCGGTTGATCTGCGCCACCAGAGGAGCCACTTCCGGCCAGACGCGCGCGAGCTCGTGCTCATGCCGGCGCCACTTGAGTGCATCGGGCGCCGAGACGGTGTAGCGCGAGAGCGGCAGCGGCCCGTGCAGATCGCGCTCGAACTCCGCGTCCAGCGCCACGCCCATGAAGGCGCAGAGCCGCGCAACGCAGGCCCGGGGATTGTCCAGCAACTCCGCAGCATTGATCGCCGTCCAGCGCGCATCTGCAAGCGCGCCCAGGTCCTGCATGATCAGGCGCTGCGTGCTGGCCCATTGGAAGGCCGCGATCTCCTCGAGCGGACGCGCCGTGTAGCCTTGCCAACCCGGTGGCAGCAGCAGCGACCAGGGCCCATGCGTGGTGGCAAAACGGCGGTAGGTCACGAAGGCTCCGGCCCGCCAGGCCTCGATGATGCTGGCCAGATTCTGCAGGGGATCTCGATAGAGGTAGATGAACAGCGCATCCGGAAACAACGCATCGAGGAACGGGATGCGCAGCGCGTTCTTCGGCGTTTTCTCCAGCAGTCGGATTTGTCCCGTGCGACCCTCCGGCGCGTTGCCCGCGCGATCGCGGATCTGGGCCAGGAACGACGCCGGTATCGACTGCGCCAGCTTTTCATCAAGCAGATCGGCGGTCAGGCGGTTTGAATCCACCACGCCGCGCAGCGGACTCAGCTTGGGATAGGACTCGAACAGCCGATGGCTCTCATCGCCCAAAGACCACAGGCCCCGGGCCTGCGCGAGCGTCTGGAACAGCAGCGTGCTGCAGGAACGCGGCGGCGCCACGATGAATACCGGCCGGTCGAAGGCTTCCCTCACGGCGCGCCCGGGATCGCCGGCGGATCCTCGTACCAGCTGATGTCATCGGTGGCGATCTCGCCGATCGGACGACCGCTGCGAAAGGATGCCCAGAGCAGATTCGAGGCGGTGAAAGTCATCAGCCAGAACGGCAGGGGGTCGCGGCGGTCCCAGGTCACGTCGCGCGCCCGCCTCAGCACCTTCACATAGTCCCCGAAGCCGCGCCGCCACATGCGCGCCTGCGCCTCGGTGAGGCAGCTGTAGAACTGCTGGCGCCACCCGGGCGACCGGAAGCGCAGCGCCGCGGTGCTGCGCGGCTGCAGCACGGCCTGGGCCAGCGAGTCCTCGGTCACGAAGTGGATGCCGCTATTGGCGCGCGGGTTGCACTCGAGCCCCCACGGCGTACCGGCCGCATCGACGATGAAATCAAAGGCGATGAAACCGCTCCAGGCCCGCGCCGCCACGAAACGCTCGACCCAGCCTTCCACCGCTGGCTGATCACGGACCTGCTCGAAACAGACAGCCACCGTGCCCGAGCGCAGCACACCGCGGTACACCACCGTGCCGATCACGCGGCCCTCGTGGGCTACCGAAAAGCTGCTGCACTCCTCGCCGCGGATGCGCTGCTGCACGAGCGCGGGCACTGCTGGATCGGGCTCCGGCAGCGCATCCCCGCAGGCAAAAAGCCCGACGCCCCGACCAGCGCAACCCAGCCGCGGCTTGATGACGAAATCACACGCCTCGGCAATGTTTTGCGCCTCGGCGCTGCCCAACAGCGCCGTGCGCGGCACCGCGACCCCAGCGGTCTCGGCCACGGCGACAAAAGACACCTTGTCGTGCACCGCGAGCACCTCGGGCTGCGGCATCGTGAACACCCGCGTCGTCGTGCCGAGGTTCCCGTGGAGCGCCGCTACATGCACGGTCTCCTCGGAGACGGGCACCAGCACCGCGGCGCGCTCCCGCGCCACCAGCACGCGCAGATCATCGAGATAAGCGCTCTTCGAGTGCCGCGGCGCACGCACCCGCGGCGTGAAGTCCACGCAGTTCGACACCTTGGCGAGATGCATGGAAAAGGGCTCGGCGATACCCACGCGGCAACCGGCGCGATGGAGCGCGCGGGCAACATCCATGGCCTTGGGAAGGCGGCCGTTGGTGAGCAGCACCGTGTCGCGGTTCAAGGGGCTATTCCCGTCATGCG
>CAJADV010000434.1 GCA_903938575.1 uncultured Gammaproteobacteria bacterium | reverse complement strand
GGATTGCGAAAACGGGCCAGCATCCGACGCGCCTGGAAATCACCCATGCTGGAGCACGAGGAGATCTCGCGGTAACAGCCCTGACCCGGCAGCCAGACTTCGAGGTCGTAGGTCTTGCGTGAGGCGAAACCCATGTCACCGCCACACAGCAGCACCTTGCGATAGGGCAGCTCCAGCTGGCGCAATACCGCCTCGGCGTGTCCGGTGAGCTCCTCGAGGGCTGCATCGGAGTCCTCGGGTCTCACCAGCTGCACCAGCTCGACCTTCTCGAACTGGTGCTGACGGATCATGCCGCGCTGGTCACGGCCATAGCTGCCAGCCTCGCTGCGGAAACACGGGGTCTGGCTCACCATGCGCACGGGAAGCGTACTGGCGTCTTCCAGAATCGCGTCCCGCGCAAGATTGGTAACCGGCACCTCCGCGGTGGGAATCAGGTAGTAGCCATCCTCGCCACCGAGCCGGAACAGGTCCTCGGCGAACTTGGGTAACTGCCCGGTGCCATAGGCCGATGCGGCATTGACGAGGTACGGGACATAAACCTCTTCGTAGCCGTGTTCACGGGTGTGAAGATCGAGCATGAACTGCGCCAGCGCCCGGTGCAGACGCGCGAGTTCGCCACGCAGCACGACAAAACGTGCGCCGGTCAGTTTGACGGCGCTGTCGAAATCCATCGCGGCACGGCGTTCGCCAAGAGCCACATGGTCGAGAGCTGTGAAGTCGAAAGCCCGCGGCTCACCCCAGCGCAGGATCTCGAGGTTCTGGGTCTCGCCGTCACCATCGGGAACCTCGGGCGCAGGCGGATTGGGAATGGCCGCAAGAAAGGCATCCAGCGAGGCATGCAGTTCATCGTTCTGCCGGGCAAGACGGTCGAGATCGGCGTTGATGCCAGCGATCTCGCGACCAGCCTGCGCCTTGGCCTCGTCGACGGAAACGCCCTCGCGCACCAGATCACCGATGCGCTTGGAGGCCCGGTTCCTTGCTGCCTGCAAGTCCTGGGTCTGCACATCGAGGCGCTTGCGCGACTCCTCGAGCTCGCGATAGCGCCCTACATCAAGCACGAAACGCTTGCGTGCGAGTTCCCGCGCACAGCCCTCGGCATCCGAGCGAAGCCACTTGACGTCGATCATCCACGTACTCTCCTCAGGCGCCCGACACAATCCGTGCGAGCCAGATTCCACCCCACGCCCCACCCGTGCAGAGCAATACGCTCAGCGCAACATAGGCAAAGGCCTCCATCCCATGGCCACTCTCGAGCAGCGTCACCGTTTCCAGAGAAAACGTGGAAAACGTCGTGAAAGCGCCGAGAAAACCCACCATGGCCACGTTGCGCCAATCGGCGTGCAGCACGCCGCGCTCGGCGATCAACACGTAGAGAACGCCGATGGCACAGGAACCGACCCCGTTGATGCCAAGGGTGGCAAGCGGGAAACGCGGCGCCCACAGCCCTTGCACGAGGTTCGACAACCCGAAGCGCGTGAGCGCGCCGAGCGCACCGCCCAGCGCAACCAGCAGCATGTTCCACATCACCGAGCGCCACCCCGAGGGTAGCGCTGGAGCGGACTGGCGGCATCACGCTCGCGCAGGCTCTGGAGTTTATCGGCGATCTGTTTTTCCAGCCCGCGCGGGACCGGGTGGTAGTAACGGCGCGCGGCCAGTTCAGGCGGAAAATAATTCTCGCCCGCTGCGTGAGCCTCGGGCTCGTCGTGGGCATAGCGGTATTCGGCGCCATGACCCATGTGCTTCATGAGCCCCGTCGAGGCATTGCGCAAGTGCATGGGCACCTCGAGGCTCGAGCCCGCCGCAACCTCTGCCCGTGCAGCCGAAAAGGCGGCGTAAACGGCATTGCTCTTGGGTGCGCAGGCGAGATAAACAAGCGCCTGTGCGATAGCAAGCTCCCCTTCGGGGCTGCCGAGACGGTCCTGAGTATCCCAGGCATCCAATGCAATCGAGAGCGCGCGGGGATCGGCGTTGCCGATGTCCTCGGTTGCCATGCGCACGACGCGCCGGGCGATATAGAGGGGATCGCATCCGCCGTCCAGCATGCGCGCCAGCCAATAGAGGGTGGCGTCTGGCGAACTGCCCCGCACGGCCTTGTGGAGTGCGCTGATTTGCTCGTGGAATATGTCGCCGCCCTTGTCGAAACGCCGGGCATCGCCACCGAAAAGTTCCGCCAGCACGCCCTCGTCGACCACGCCTTCATGCGCCAGATCAGCGGCCACCTCGAGCAGGTTGAAGGTGGATGGGTAGAGGAACCAGAAGGACACGAAGGAGAGGAGCCAGCAGAGGCCGTGGACGCCCGGGACGAGCTTGAGGTCCCAGAGCGGGACGCCGTCGTAGCGGTGGTTGATGAAGAAGACGATGC